>JACDEG010000195.1:0-9309 GCA_013816505.1 Pyrinomonadaceae bacterium
TCTTGGAGCCGATGGTACTGCGCGGGTAATTGCGTGGGAGAGTAGGAAGTCGCCGGATTAATTCTAACGGGAGCCCGCTCGGTTAAATAATCGAGCGGGCTTTTGCGTTTTTGTCGGCTATAATTTTCAGCAATTTGAGCGGAATGTTTATGCGATGCCTTCAATCAACTATATTCGCTACTTTCTCACTCGTGCTCTTTCTTGCAGTTTCCGGCTGTCGGAATGCCGAGACAAACGGGAATGATGCGGAAACAAGTCGCGGCCATCCTGCGAATCGTTCTTCGGCATCGCAAAACACTGATGCATCCACTATCGCAACGATACCAACTTACACTTTTGAGGTCGTTAATGTTTGGCCGCACGACCCAACGGCATTCACGCAGGGGTTGGTATTTCACGAAGGGTTTTTGCTGGAAAGCACGGGGCAGTATGGAGAGTCGAGTCTGCGAAAGGTAGAACTCAAGACGGGAAAAGTGATGAAGAGGATTAGCGTCCCAAGACAATTTTTTGCCGAGGGCTTGACCCTTCTGCGAGGAAAGCTGTTCCAATTAACCTGGACGGAGCGTAAAGGATTTATCTATGACGCGGACACGCTTCAACTGCAAGACAGTTTTTCATATGGCGGCCAAGGTTGGGGGTTGACCAACGATGGAGACTCTTTAATTATGAGCGATGGCACACATCAGCTTCGCTTCATCGACCCGCTCACGTTTCAAGTCGAGAAAACGGTTGATGTGTTCGATGAGGGCCGGCCGCTGAGAGAATTGAATGAACTGGAATTCGTCAACGGAGAGATTTTCGCGAACATCTGGCATCGTGACGAAATTGTCCGCCTCGACCCACAGTTAGGAAAAATTCTTGGGTGGATTGATTTGAAAGGATTACTTCCGCCGGACGGGCGTCAGCGCGACCCGGAGGCGGTGCTCAACGGCATAGCTTTCGACAAAGAGGGCAAAAGGCTTTTTGTAACTGGCAAATTATGGCCCAGCGTTTTTGAGATCAAAGTTAAGGAGAGAAAAACCGGAACTTGAACGCTGCCCCCGAACCGTATTTATTCTTTCTCATGGGGGAACAGTCAGGAATCAAATTCGAGAATTGCTATGACTTTCGAACAGCTTTTTCGAGCATCTTCGCAGACAGTGGTCGCGTGCGGAGCGTTGTCACTTTTCCTCGCCGGAGGAATGGGCACGGGATTGAGTCTGTTGTTCGCGGCGATCTTAATTACAGCTTGGAAGCTCGAAGGCACAAAATGGCAGTTGTCAGAGCGGGTGGGGCTGGTCGTCGTGTTGCTCGCGCTGCCGGTCTTTTACGTTGATTGGAAATTATTCGGAAACACCGGCGACGGCGGGGAGGGAGTTCGGCACGGAGTCAGTGCGCTCGTCCACCTGACGCTTTTTCTGTCCTCCGTTAAACTCCTCCAAATAAAAACCGACCGCGACTGGCTCTTCATTTATATAATTTCATTCTTTCAGGTACTGCTGGCAGCCGGGTTGAACAACAGTCCGTCCTTTTTAGCGATCCTCGGGGTGTACATTTTCTGCACCCTCTTGACTGTCGTATGTTTCGAATTGAGAAAGGCGAGGCGGCACGCGCCCATCAGTAAGACGCGCCTGCTGACGACAAACCGTACGCCATTGATAAAGCGACTGCTCGCTCGCCGCTCGCCATCGCAGAGTGTTGAACTTCATCATCTGCCGCTGACAGCGTTCGGCTTGATGCTGTTAATCATTGCTTTGGCGCTGCCGATTTTTTTTATCACCCCGCGTCTCAGCGAAAACGCGCTGGCTCACTCCGGCGGGGGAGCGACCGGCTACGTCGGCTTCTCTGATACCGTGACGCTCGGAGACATCGGAAGGTTGCAGCAGAACACGCGCTTGGTGATGCGCGTACGCATCGACGATTCGCAGGCCGAACGGAACCGGGGTCTGCTTTGGCGCGGGGTCGCCCTGGACGTGTTCGATGGGCACCAGTGGGCGAAGTCGACGCGGGGCACGGAAGTTTACCGAGGAACCGAGAAGGCTTTTTTTCAACTCGGAACAACTGAGGGGCTTGAGCGGCTTACGACGCAAACCTTTTTCATCGAGCCGATAGACACGCCGGTGCTGTTTGTCGCCCCGCGCGTCGTCGCTCTACAAGGCGCGCTTCCATTTGTGGCCCGCGACCGCGAAGGCGCGCTCATGACCCGCTGGCATCCGCAGGAGCGAATCACTTATCGCGCTTATTCCGACACCGTCGAGGTCCCGACTGATGTCTTACGCGCCGACGCTTTGAATATTACTCGCGCCGCGACGATGCCGGCGGCATCCCCATCCGGGCGTTATCTACAGGTGCCGGACGGACTCGATCCGCGCGTCGGGGCGCTCGCGCGCGAGGTCATTAACAATCGCGGTGCGGTAAATCGCTACGACGCGGCGCACGCCGTCGAAGCGCACCTTCGGGGCAGTTATAGGTACACGCTTGAGATGCGGGCGGGCGGGACTGACCCACTGACGGACTTTTTGTTCCGCGTGCGTGCCGGGCATTGCGAGTATTTTTCGACGGCGATGGCGATCATGCTGCGTTCGCAGGGAATAGCAACGCGGGTCGTCAACGGATTTCAGATTGGCGAGTACAACGAAGCGGCTGATGCGTACACCGTCAGGCAGTCGGACGCGCACTCATGGGTCGAAGTTTACTTTCCGATGTCCGACTCGTGGGTGAGCTTCGACCCGACGCCCGCCGCCGGACGGTTGGGAGGCGCGGCGGCGGGTGGGGCGCGCACACAACTTAACAAGTACGCCGAGGCGCTTGAGCTACTTTGGATTCAATACGTCGTCGCTTATGATAAGCAGGAACAACGCTCACTCGTAACTTCCATGCGCGGCCGTTTGTTCTCGTACAGTCAAACGGTTGCTCAAGCGGTCAGTAACCTTAAGTCAAAACTGCGAAAGTGGTGGCAGGGGCAATCGGCGTCAACTGTCGGGCTGGGGCGGGGCAATCTGCCGACCGATGACATGTTGCCGGTGCTGCTCGTGGTGATCTTGACCTCCATCGCTCTCTTCATTATTGGACGGAGGCGAGGGCTTTGGGCGCGGCGCGGTCGTAAAATTTCAGGTGAATCGGCGGAACGAAACACGGCGGTAGCTTTTTACGAACGGATGCTGAAAGCGTTGGAGGGGCGCGGGATGCGGCGCGCCGCGGATCAAACACCGCTGGAGTTCGCGCTGGCGACTCAGATGCCCGAAGCCCTCAGGATCACGCGTGCTTACCACAGCGTGCGTTACGGTGCGCGGCCTCTCTCACCAAGCGAAAGTCTCAATGTTGAAGAAGCCTTGCGACACATTGAAAGAATGAATGATTCGTCGGCCGACGGTCGCGAGTAGTAAATTGCCGGTCGAAGATTACAATCAAGAGCGTTGCTGACTGCGGCTTAAGTCTCTATGGTTTGCAAGAATGGTTTGCAAGATATGAAGAAGATAGGTTTCATCAGTCTGGGGTGCCCGAAGAATCTTGTTGACAGCGAAGTGATGATGGGCCGGCTCAAACAAGCGGGCTACGAAATCACGTCCGAGGCGAATGAGGCCGAGACGCTGGTCGTCAATACGTGCGGCTTCATCAACGCTGCGAAGCAGGAATCGATTGACGCGATCCTCGAAGCGGCGCGGATGAAGTCGGAAGGTAACTGTCGGCGATTGATCGTCGCCGGCTGTTTGGTCGAGCGATACCGTGACGAATTGCGCGCCGAGATGCCGGAGGTCGATGCCTTCATCGGCACGAATCAGATCGACAGCATCACGGCGGTTTGTGACGAGAAGACCAATACCCGCTCGCTACCCATCCTCCCGCTCGGCAACCAGAGCGCGACTTATCTTTACGACGAGTCAACGCCGCGCGTCCTCGCGACGCCGGGTTACAGTGCTTACATCAAAATCGCCGAAGGTTGCGACCGTCCGTGTGGATTCTGCTTCATCCCACAAATGCGCGGACACTTTCGCAGTCGTCGCTTTGGCTCAGTCATTAGCGAGGCGCAGGCTCTCGCCGAGAAGGGCGTTAAGGAGATCATCCTCGTCGCGCAGGACTCTTCGCGCTACGGCGAAGACCTTGGCCAGGTGGACGGCCTCGCCCATCTACTACGCGAACTCTCGCGCCTTGACGGCATCGAATGGGTGCGCGTGATGTACACCTATCCGACGCACATCAGCGATGCCTTCCTTGATGTGCTCGCCGCCGAACCGAAGGCCGTGAAGTATCTTGACATGCCTTTGCAGCACGCCTCAGCTAACATGCTGAAGTTGATGCGACGAGGCGGCACGCGCGCTTCGCTGACACGCTTGATGTCGCGTGTGCGCGAGCGTGTGCCGGGCATCGCCGTCCGGACGACATTCATTACCGGTTTTCCGGGTGAGACGGACGAGGACTTCGCGGAGTTGTTGGCCTTTGTGCGTGACTGCGAATTCGACCGCGTCGGTGTCTTCACCTACTCGGATGAAGAGGGCACGCCAGCGTATCAGTTGCCGAACAAGGTTGATCCAAAGATCGCCGCCCGTCGCCGGGCGCGATTGATGAAGGAACAGGCGCGCATCTCGCGACGGTTGAATAAGGCGCGGGTCGGCTCGACGGTGCGCGTGTTGTTCGAGGGAGAGTCGAAAGAGACCGATTTGCTGTGGCAGGGGCGGATGGCCCCACAGGCGCCGGAGATAGACGGCTGCGTGCTCATCAATGACACGCCCGAAGAGCGCGTCCCCCCAGTGCCCGGCGACTTCGTCGAAGTCTTCATCACCGGGGCGCAAGATTACGATCTCGTCGGGCGTATTGTTTAGGCGTCAAGGGTGACTGGGGATGAGTGATGAGGCGTTTTTGCCTGCTCGTCCCTTGTTACACTTCGCGCATCACTCGTATGCGCACCATCAAAGAGTCGAGCGATGAGTTGAATGCGCCGGTCGTCACGCGGGCGTTCATCGCTCGCGCTCCGCAGCAGCGGCGGACGGCGCGCGACTACCTCGCACTCGGCATCGCGACGTGCGGCGTCGGGTACATGCCGCTCGCGCCGGGCACGTGGGGATCGGCCATCGGCGTCGGCATCTATCTGCTGTTGCGCGCGGTGAGCACGGAGGTCTTTGCGTTCGCGACGGCGCGCGGGTGGAATTTGCCGCCGCTGGAATCGTTTCGTACCACCTCTGAATTATTGCTGCTGATCGTCATCAGCATTGTCGGCATCTGGGCGGCGTCGCGCACGGAGCCGCTGCTCGGGCGCAAAGATCCCGGCGCGGTTGTAGTGGACGAAGTGGCCGGTCAGTTGGTAACGTTCCTGTTCGTGCCGTGGGACTCTGGTTGGTGGGCAATTGTCGCGGGGTTCCTGGCGTTTCGACTATTCGACATTTGGAAGCCGTACCCGATTCACCGGCTTGAGGCGCTTGAGTCCGGCTTAGGGATAATGGCTGATGACCTGCTCGCCGGCGCTTACGCCGCGACGCTGATGTCTCTGCTGACTTCAGTATACATACTACTTTGAGGAGGCACCGATGGGGGAAAATAAAAAATCACAGACAGGGGCTGCCGGCGGAAGCCGCGCCGCTGAGGCGACCAGCAGCGAGACTTTAAGCGACCTCGAAGAAACGCAGAAAGTCTCAGGCGGGGGCGCGGGAAGCAGCACCAACGACAACACCGGCGGCAACAGCGGCTCGTCGCCGGCTCCCGACTCAAGCGGCGCGTCCGGCGAAATCCATACCGGTCGCGCCGATGGTAGCGACAGCGGCGATCCGATGTGAGCCGCTGCCCGCTCTTGATCGACGCTCGGCCCTTGTTGCATGCTTCGCAACTTCATGAATACGCGTCCCCGACCGATTATCCGCATACCAAACGTGCGTCTCTCGATTGCGGCGCGAACGCTCTGCTCACGCCGTATTTGAAAACAACCTCGCCTCTCTTTGAAGACGATCACACCATTCTGAGTTTCTTTCTTATCATCTATGACTGACATCAAAATTCTCGTTTCCGATGACGTTAGCGAAAGCGGTCTGGAGCCTCTGCGCTCCGCCGGTTTCACGGTCGAAAAAAAGATCGGACTAAAATCCGATGACCTGTTCGAGGCAGTGCGCAATTACGACGGGTTGATTGTGCGCAGTGAAACCAAAGTGACCGCGTCGTTGATGGACGCCGCCGGGCGACTGCGCGCCATCGGTCGCGCCGGCGTCGGTGTGGACAACATCGACGTTCCGGCGGCGACGGCGCGCGGCATCGTCGTGATGAATGCGCCCGACGGCAACACGATGACCACTGCCGAACACACGTTGGCACTGCTGCTCGCGCTCGCTCGCCGCGTGCCGCAGGGCAGTGCCAGTTTGCGAGCGGGCAAGTGGGAGCGCAAAAAGTTTGTCGGCGTCGAGTTGCGTGGCAAGACTCTCGGCGTCGTCGGTCTGGGGCGCATCGGTCGCGTCGTCGCCAGCCGCGCGCGCGGCTTCGAGATGAAGGTTGTCGCCTACGATCCGTTCATCGCCCCGGAGCAGATGCGCGACACAGACCTGGAACTGTTGCCGCTCGCGGAGGTCTGTGCCCGCGCCGACTTTCTCACCGTGCATACGCCGCTGACGCCGGAAACGCGCGGTATCATCGGGGCGAAAGAGTTCGCCCTGATGAAGCCGCAGGTGCGCGTCATTAACTGCGCGCGGGGCGGCTTGGTCGATGAAGGCGCGCTCTACAACGCGATTAAAGAAGGTCGCGTCGCTGGCGCGGCCCTCGACGTGTTCGAGACCGAGCCGCCCGCCGCGGATCATCCGCTGCTGTCGCTCGAAGAGGTGATCGCCACGCCGCACCTCGGTGCTTCGACGAAAGAGGCGCAGGAGGGAGTCGCGGTGACGGTCGCGGAGCAGATGCGCGACTACTTTTTGACCGGGGCGCTGCGCGGTGCGGTCAACGTGCCGGCAATGGGCGCGCACGAACTGACCGCTTTGCAGCCGTACCTCGCGCTGGCCGAACGGCTGGGGAGATTTCAGGCGCAGTTGATCGATGGCGCGGTACGCGAAGTCGGCATCGAGTACGCGGGTGATGTGGCCGGGATGGACATTGTGCCGCTGACGCGGGCGTTCGTCGCGGGTCTGCTGCGCGACATGAGCGCGCGTGTCAACGTCGTCAACGCGCTGCTGATCGCCGAAGAGCGTGGCATCACCGTGACATCGTCGTTCACGCGTGCCGGGGCGAACGAACTGCTGCCTGCGCTTCGGACCGTGGTCGCGTCCGGCAACGACGAGCACACCATCGCCGGGGCGCTCTTCGGGGCGCGGAGCGACGGGCGCGTGACGGAAATCGACGGCTTCCGCATCGAAGTTATCCCGTCAGGGTACATGCTCGTGACGCGGAGCAGCGACGTCCCCGGCGTCGTCGGGCGCATCGGCACCAAGCTCGGCGAAAGCGGCATCAACATCAGTCACTTCCACCTCGGTCGGCGGGAGCGCGGTGGCGAAGCGATTTCAGTGATTGAGACGGACGCGCCACTCGGCGAGCAGACGCTTATGGAACTTCGCGCGTTCGAGCAGATAATTTCAACGCGGCAGATTGATTTCGGATCGTAGTGATGTTGCCGGCGGGCGGACTATTTTGATTGGGATTCACGGGATAGAAGAGGGCCAGCGGAAAGGCGCTCCCGTGAATCCCTTTTTTCTTTTACACCTCTGTAGATTATTCGATGAAGAAGTTAACTCGCTGCGACGTGCTGGTTTTTGCCACCCGATCAATCGCGGTGATTTGAAGCACGTAGCGGCCTACCGCCAGATCATCCAACGAAAGTTCCGCTGCGTAAGGGATGCGCGCCAAGTCATCGACGCCCGCGGTGTTAACCTTTCGTAGCGGTGAGGTGATGACCGGCTGATCGTCGCGGAACACCTGCACCTGCAAACCGATGTCGGGAGGTTTGGCCGTGCTGCCGACGGCGTTGTAGATGTACGTTACGAAGCGCAGCCACGAGGCGCGCGAGAAACGCCGGTCGGCGCTGAGCATGACGCTCGCAGCCGCTTCTTCAGTCCGTGCGGGCTGCGACGCGGGTCGGGCCTCGTCTTTCGCCCGCTCGCCGATGAAGAGGCTGCTCATCGAAAAACCCTTCTTCAGGTCGGGTATCACGATCCAGTGTGCGGCGCTTCCGGTGCGCCCGCTGTTCCTGTCACGAGTGCTGACGCGCACCTGATAGAGACCAGGCGGCAGAGGGAATTGGTTACTGTAAAGGACTCTTTGGCGCGTGGCCGGTGTCGCCGTTTGAGGGGCCACCGTCAACTCCTGCCGCAAGCTGCCAGCCGGCTTGCCTTGATCGTTGAAGACGATGCATGCGATGTCGGCTTTGCCCTCGCGCCGGGCTTCGGCGGTGCCGTAATTAAGAGCTCCTTTCTCAATCTCGACCGATGCGGTGAGAAGCACCCCCTGTTCGGGAGTGTCGAGATAGCCGATGGAAAGTGATGTCGGAAGGTCAGCACGCGGCTGGGGCGAGTAGAGTGCCGAGACGAGTTCGGCCTCCGGTGACTTAGGCGCCGGGGTGGTGTCTGCGCGCGAAGAAGACTTCTTCGCCGACGAGGAAGGCGACACTTCGGAAGGCTGCACCGCGAAGAAGCCGCGTCGCACCTGAACATTCAACTCCGGTCGATCCTTGATACGCACTTCGATGCGCTTGAATTTACTGCCGCGTTGTTCGCCCGCCTCCGGTTGCCAGGCGAGCAGATAGTAGACCGAGGTTTCCTTCAAACTTTTCGTCAATGCAGCGTCGAGGGCGTTGGTGTTTAGCAGCGCCCGCCCGCCGGTGTCGGCGGCGAGCGTGCGCAGCGGTTCCTGCGCGCCGGACAGCGCGCCCAGATCGACGCGCGACAGTCGACCGGTCGGGTCAAACCCCGTGTCACTGCTCGCGTCGTTCAGCCCGCTGGTGAGTCCCTTCGCGTCCATCGTGTAGATCACGACGCCTGAGCGCGCCGCCGCGTCGGTGATGCGCCGCAAACGTTCGACCGAAGTCGAGTTGCGCGTATCGAGGTGAAAGCCGTCAGAGATGAAGAAGACCAGCTTGCGCCCCGGCAGTCTTGACGACGAGCGCATCAGGCTTTCGAGCGACGAGAGAACGCCGGTCGTGATCGACGCCGCCTGCTGCAAAAGATTACGCGCGCGGCTATCGACCATTGACTCCGCCGATTGGCGTCCGAGAAATGGGTTGTCTCTCAGCAGTTGCTCGATGAAATATGCGAGCGCGTCACTGTCGCGCCGTTCAATTGCCAGCGCCTGATATTCCGACATCGACGGGCGCTCGACATCGCGCACCGTGTACGCACGATAATTGAGACGCGCGACGGCGGCGCGCAGAAC
>JACDEG010000195.1:9319-10203 GCA_013816505.1 Pyrinomonadaceae bacterium
GTCTTCTCGTTCGTCAGTTGCTGTAAAAATCCGATCTGCCCGCTGGCCGAAGTAATCGCCACTTCGTCGTTCTGGCCCATTTCTTCATCGACGAAGCGCAGCAACATCTTTCGCGTAATCGCCGCGCTGCTCATCGACAAATGCAAGTCGTCGATGAAGAAAAAGACTGTGCGCCCACGGTCAAGCGGCAGGGAAATTGATTTATTGTCGGCTGAAGAACGATTGCCGCCGCGCGCGGCGGCGAGTTGCGCGTTTTCGTCGACGCTCCCGGCGTTGATACGCTCGAAAAAGGAAATCTCCTGCGGCTTTCCGTCGATCCGTAATTCGAACTGATCGCGCGGCAGTCCCTCGACGAAACGGCCCTGCTTGTCGAAGACCATCACGTCGGTCTGCACCAGATCGGCGCTGACGCGGATGACCTCATCACCATCCGCCCGCGCCTCGGTTGCCGGAGCCGGTGGTGGCGGTTGTGGTTGTTGCGCCGGAGCGGGCGTGGTCAGAAAGCTGAGATAGAATAGTGACGTGCAGAGAGCGCGCACGATGAACGGGAAGACGGATGGCATTGAATTTCTCCAAATTTCTCCTGCGCTCGGAAACACCTGTCGGGTGAAATCATCATATCATGCCACTGCCCGACCTCTCCGTGGACGAGACCATGACCATGTGAAGTGGGGCATTAAACTTTAGATTCACGCCCCCCGTATAAAAACTGCACTCGATCATCGACACAACACGCGGGCGCACTCAGTACTCAAACGTGACAGGTAAATCGTGACAGGTGACAGGAAAGATTGAATTCAGTGCCGCACCGGACGATCCTGTAGGCTGGAATCTTTACCAAAATACTTTGGTTCCGCTCGGAAACATTCATGTGCCTTAACTCT
>JACDEG010000196.1 GCA_013816505.1 Pyrinomonadaceae bacterium
CTTGAAAATAATACCTTGCTGGCGGATCTGGGCAAAGGTCAATTTGAGATGAATACTTCGCAATGGGTCAGCGGCAACCAGGACCCGATTTTTCTGCGTGATTTATTTGATTCGAATCTAACGCCCGAAAAAAATAAAGCCGGTCGCAACCGCAGTCGCTACAGCAACCGTGAACTCGACCGCATCCTGACCGAAGCCGTCACGACGCATCCTGACCGTGACCGCGAAAAGGCGCTCTCTCTCTACGCCACCGCGCAGCAAATCGTCAGCCGCGACTTGCCGATGTTACCGCTTTGGTATCCGGCCAACATGGCCGTCGCGCGCAGCAATGTCGATAACATTAAGATCGACGCGAGCGGTGATTGGGGGTTCGTGCGCAGCCTGAAGATTGAATAGTGAAAGCCGCTACCCGCCTACGCATCAACTACAGCGGCTTTCATTAAGATGCGACTCGCTGGAAGCGCAGGCATCTTGCCTGCCAGCGTGCTTCAGCACGCTGGCAGTGTTCGCGCCTCGCGGCGCTCATGGTAGGCAAGATGCCTGCGTTCCCAGGCACGAGCCGGCCCTATTTCACCGTACACTCATTCGCAAACCGCTTTAAGTGTCCTGGTGGTCAATCCTCACTCACTGATTTCCACCAACTTCATCATCGACAGCAAGCGAAAATCCCGGCTGCCTTCAATGTCTCTGGCGGGGACAAACAACTTGTCGCTGGTGACTTTGAGCGGAACCGACCCATTCAGAATCAGCCCACGCAAATCCGTCGGGATCACGACGTTAAATTGATACTCATTGTTCACCGGCACTGTGTAGCGCGCAATCTCTCTCCCCGCCGCCTCGATCTTGATGCTCACTAAATCAGAGGCGGGCCGGTGCGGATTGATAATGTGCAGATTCAAATGTGCCGTCGGCTGACCGTCGACATCCGCGACGCGAAAGCTCTGTCGGAAACTCTGGCCGCACCAATTAAACGGACGACCCATTTCGTCGGCCTCCACCTGTTCATAACAGCCGAACGCGGGACGTTCCCGCCAAGCCTTTCCCGCCGCGCCGGGCGAGACATATTCCCAGGCAAGGTGCGCGACGAACCCTGCGACGAGAAAGCACCACCACGCTCTGACGTGTCGCGGCGAAACCGTCAGACGCGCGGCCAGCGTTGCCGAAAAGATGGCGAGCGTGATGAAGAACACATACTGCAACGACTGGATGTAAAAGAACTCTTGCATGTTGCCGTACACCAGGAACGCGCCGCACGAAGAAAAGCAGATCAACGTCATCAATCTTGTGCGAGCAGGCATGTCGCGCTCTCTGACTACGGCTCTGAGGCCCGCCGCCATCAAGTACATCACCGGCAGCAGGAGCAGCAGCAACCCCCACAAACCTTTGCCTGAAAATACTTGCGCGTAGACGTTGTGCGCCGTGCCGTACAAGGTGCCGAGAGGAATCGGGTCGTCGACGTAACGGCCTCCCGGTTTTAGGAATTCTTTTTCGTACAAATAATAAAATCCCTCGCTGCCGCCGCCGTAAAAAGGGTGAAGCAATCCGAGCCTCAACCCTGCTCTGATGAACACCGTCCGTTCCCACGTCTCTTTGATTTCAGTGAGACGCACGATATAACGCGCGATGCCGGGCCGCTCGCTGTGTCCGAACTGTCCGCCTTCTCGATTTCCCAGACCAGTCACTAAAATCGCCGCCCCAATTGAGAGCAGCAGCACGATTGAGAGCACGGCCAGCGCCCGCAACGCGAGTCTTTTCGCACTGGTGAGAGGCGCCGACCGACGCACCTCCGCCGCTCGTACCAAGCCGACGGAGATGATGATGAGTAACAACGTCGGCGGGTACGAAACCCATCCGCCCCGCTGGTATGTCAGGATGAGCACGAAGCCGCTCAGCCAGAGAATCATCGCGACAAACAGCACTCGGACACGAAAGCCGATCTTCAACGACAACAGGATCAACGCGAATGGCGCGCACAAGACGATGTATTCGGCGAGCCAACCCGAATGACCCCAGAAGGATTGAAGCCGCAGGTGCCGCCCATCGGGATTGATGTTCGGGTCGAGCGGTCTCAGGAAACCGAGATCGACGACGCGATAAAAATCCAACAGCCCGACGATCAGCGTCAGCACCAGACCCGCCAACAGCGAACCGCCAAAGATGACGGCGTGGCGACTTTCACGCAGCACGTCACGATGCACAAAGAAGGCCGTCAACACCGACTGGAAAGTGAGCAACACCGTCAGCACCGAGTATGCGTAAGTCGCCTCGGTGGTATTGAAAAACGACCTGAGCTGATACGGGAACAGTGCGAAATCGACTCCGCCGGCGGATTGAAATTCGAGCAGCAGTTGCTTCCACGGAAGCGAAGTAAGGCTGCCGAGTGAAACCAACGTGTACATCAAAAGCAGCAGCATCGACGGGCGTCCGAGCGTCGCTTCAACACTCTCCGAATTGTCCGGCGACATTTTCTCAGCCCACAGCCATCTGATTGCCAAAGCAAGGTTGAGGCTCGCCCCGGTCACCAGCAGCCAGTGGAATTGTGTTGTGGCGGGTTTGTTCCCGAAGATCGGCAGCAGCAGGATGAAGACGGCGAGTCCCCATACCGGCCTGAACAGCGTTGTCAGCAGCATCAGCGCGGACAGAGCGACCTGCACGGGGGTCACATCAACAACATAGGCGAGGACCATCAGCGCGGAGCAGACGAGGCCCGCAAGCACGAACGCGCGGTCACCATTCTCGTAGCTGACGACGTGTTTCAGCACACACCTTCAATGACAGCGCGGCCACGGATTGTCAAGCGAACGACTCAGCGCGTCGAAGCCCTCGCACTCAGGAAAGATTTCCCTAATAACTTATCCGGCCTCTACACGCATGAAGAAATAGCCTAGGCAGGGGGAAACAACCATTCAGGCTATCCAAGTACCTCCGAGAAAGAAAAACCTCAAAATGAGGCACTTCCGCTCGCCATAGACAGTCCTGAGCGGAAGAAAGAAGAGATGGTAGATATGATCGCCACACCACCTCCTAGTGATGAGGGTGAAGAAATTCCGTTCTAACATTCCGTTGAACTACAGCCCTCTCCAAAGCAAATCCGCCCGTCGGTCTATGACGACTTCCGGGCGGATTTATTCGTGGCCTACGCTTCCGCTTTTACTGTCCGGGAACAAGGAACACGTCCCATGCCCAACGACCGACATGAGCGCCTCGTGCATCTCGCACTTTCGCACGGTATTTGAATTGATTGCCGTGCTCGTCCGTGCGTCTCGACTCCCTGTAATCAAGATCAATGGCTGCCACGCCTAATGATGTTAAGGTGTGCAACTCGCTCGGCTCAGAGAGGCCGTTGTGATTGGTGTCTTGCCAGAGGCGTAGACTGGCGAAAATGGCATCACTGCTCTTTATTTCCCCGTCGCCATTTCCGCCATTCTCTAGCTTGTCGTACTCAGCAAGACCGAGAAATCCGTTTTGCGCGGCTGATGGAGGTTGCGGCGTGAAATTGCCGAACAGTTCACCCACATTGTCTACCGTGCCGTTATCATTACGGTCTAGGGCGAGCCAAGCGTCATCGGAGCCAACGGCGGTCCAAGATAACAGCTCTTTCGTCCCGTCGGCATTAATGTCGAATAAAACGCCACCATTCCCGTTTGTTAGATTGAGCCCGTTACCTGCAACATCTATGACGACTGGGGAAGCCGGTACACAACCGCATGTTGCAGTGCTGTATACGTACCCGGTAGTACATATGGGACGGTCAACAGGGCATTCACACCTACCCGTCGAAGGGTTAATTTCTTTAGGGCTAGGGCAACACGCTCTGGTTGCAGGGACAATTTCTATAGTGCCGCACAATACATAAACATTTCTTGACGTGTCCCATTTTTTGCATTCTCCAGCCCGTGGATAAGTTTCACTGGATTTGTCTGTGCTATTGGTATCTATGGTGTCATACTCAACTGAACAAGTGAGCGGGTCTCCTTCACTACACCATGCTCTAAGTGAAGTGGTTATCCGCCCGCACGGACTCGCTAATTGTATGGGCTTGGGTTCTACACGGTATGGTGAGGTTGGAATAGCGCTAAAGTTGATTTGTTTCAGAGCCAAAAAAAGGCAGAGCGATTTCGCGCTCTGCCGGGAGACCGCTCCTCTGGAATAAGTTCATCGGGTTTATTGGGGTCGCGATAAAACCATGTTCCCCCTGACCATGCTGTCCCATCCTCAAAGCCAACCGTATGTATCAACAACTCAACTTTCTTAATACTAGCGGGATACTTGAGTTCTCTGAGAAATCGTTCGATATGCTCATAGTTCTCATCGAGTAAAACAAGGTCAATTATGCCATCCGGCTTTACAACTTTGCCCCTGTCGCGCAAAGCATACTCCGGGAAGAACGGGCTCGGACCAAAATGGAGTGTGTGAAAAAAGGGAGGCTCTTGAGAAGTTGCGTGACTTTGGGGCCTAACAAAAGTCACGTCGATGCTCAGGCTGGTGATAGTCTTCCCTGAATTGTTATGGACAGTAACCGTGAAGTTTTTCCACCAGTCGTTATCATCAGCGAACTTTTCGCCCATCTTAACCACACCCTTTTTGGACTTCACAGCAGTTATCTCGACGGGCTCGTTGGAGAAAGATTGGTAGTTTATGATCCTGTCTTGATCCTGAATCGCAAGACTCCCGGCAGGTAACAGCACGGTTAGTAAAATGATTGCGACCAAGAATGTGACGACGAGCGTTAGGCGAGAAATAGAGGACATGGCTAAGCTCCTCTGGCGCTATCGTGGATGTGTGGGGTTGACGGAACCTGTGAGGATTTCGCCAACATGATTGGGGATTTGCTGCTAACAGTCGCGTTTATACGCCTCATCAATTCTTCTGTCAATTTATTTTCTAAGCAAAAAGAATGTCGTGACGAGCGTTTCAACTTCCATCATCATTTTCTGTGTGTGTCTTTATTCAGGGTGGGCGCGCCGATCATCCGCCAGGTGTCAGTGGCGCGCACGTGCGACGGCAGACTGCGGTTCGTGCTCATCACGAAGCCGAAACTTTGCTCGCGACCGAGGTTGCCATGCGTGGCCTGGAGAATCGTGAACACGTCGAGCGCCGCGCTTCCGCTGTAATAGCCGTCAACGAAATTGACAATGACGTTGGCGCGGTTGTTGACCCTGCCGCTGACGCCCTCGAAGACGCGCCGGACGGCGTCGGGCCGTTCGCCGTCGCGCGTCGCCTCGAACCAATCCGCGTCGGTGACAGAGCCTTCACCGTCCACGCGCCCACGCTCTCTGAGATGTTGCAGCGCTGACGCCAAACCCAACGGATCGCCGCGTTCGGCGAAATAGGCGTAGCGCCCGCCGCGCCGTGTGATCCGCGCCGCACCGCCGCGCGAAGTGACGAACACGGTTTGATCTTTTTCGTAGGCGGCGAAGTCCACGCCCTCGACTGCCGCCACAATTTCGGCGAGGCGCGCCTCGTTCGCTTCCGCACTGTAAAGCACTGCGCACCCGATCAGACCGAATTGCGGCAACACGACGCTCCGCCAATCGCGCACGCGCCCTTCCAACTTGAAACCCGCGCGGCGCAGCGCGGATTTCAGCGGCACGCGGCGGTACTTCCGATAGTGATTGCCGTGATCCGAAAACAGCGTCACGGTGATCTGTTGCGCACCCACACCCGCGTTGCGCCCTGCTTGCTCGCTCTCGCTCGCACCTCTCCGCTGCTCGCTTTCACTCATGAGGTCTTCAAGCGTCTCGTCCAATTTTCCGAGAAAGGTGCGCACCAGACGCTCGCCGCCGACATGCGCCAGCGAGTCGGTCGCCCCTGTGTAGGCGAGGAAGAGATCGCCCTTGCCGGCGCGCACCTTCTGCTTCAGACGCACCAAGTCGCTCAGCGCTTCGAGGTACGTGCTGAGCGGTGGCGCGGCGTAACCGAGTCCGCTCTTTAACGCCGACGGGTGATAATCGAAAAGCTCGCGGAACGTCCCGCGCACGAAGCGCCCGCCGCGCAGACGGTCGAAGATTCCGCCGCGCAGGCGATTCTTTTCGACGTCGAAAAAGCTGTCTTCGTAGCCGACCACGGGAGGCGCATTGAACGGTTCGAGGATGTCGGTCATGGCAAGGTTCGTCAGCGTCGGGAACGGCGAGATCATCCGCGCCGGTTCCCGGAACATCTTGAAACGCCCCTCAGCCCTCATCTTCTCCATGGTTGAAAAGCCCACGCCGTCGAGGCAGATGATGATGTGACGCCGATGCGCATTTATCTCCTGCCGCCTTGTCGCCAAGTCAGTCGGTCGCTCGGTCGCACGAACCAACGGCGCACACGCCGGCCACCAAGCAAAAAGAAGCAACCACCATGTGCACGCCGTCCTCATCAACATAAAGCTTCATCACTTCCAATCCATCAAGCGTTTTCCTGAACGTACATAAGCAAGCAGAGTGCCGGTTCAATCGTCTGAACCGACACTCTGTGATGCGAGTGGTTCTGTTTTTCAATCCCGATGAACAGTCAAGTGAGGGCGAAGGGATCGTCCGTCAAAAGTCGGATTACTCTGCCACTTCTGCGGATTACTCCAACACTTCATACCGGCAGTCCAGCATGCGGTTACATTCTGTCTAACTACTCAAACGTGACAGGTAAATCGTGACCGGTGACAGGGCGATTGAGCTTTCTGTACGCCGTGCGATCACGACGTCAGCCAACAATTCGCCCATCAAATCAGCGCGAAGAGGCAACACTCGCGTGACCCAAACTCCTTACCTGTCACCCGTCACCTGTCACCTGTCACCTTTGAATATCCGGCACGTCTTCGGGTTCGACGGCCATATAGCGGCGCGTCAAGCCAAGCTCGCGCAGCTTGTGCTGAAGCGACTGCCGATGCATGCCGAGAATCGCCGCCGCCCGCGTCACGTTGCCGCCCGAATGATCCAGGCAGCGCGTGATGTAGCGGCGCTCAAATTCTCGCCGGTCGGCGCGAAAGTCGGCGGTGAACGGGACCGCCAATTCGTGCGCGCCGAGTGGCACAGGCTGCTCCTCGGCGTTAGCCGGCTTCGATCCCGAAGTATCCGCGGTGATCTCCGTCGGCAAATCGCCCGCCTCAAGGTTCTTCCCTTCGGCCAGAATCACCGCACGCTCAATGGTGTTGCGCAATTCTCGTACGTTGCCCGGCCAGCGGTATTCGATCAGGCGGCGCAACGCTGATGCGCTGATGTCGCGCGGCGGCAGTTTGTAACGCTCGGCGGCCCGCCGGACAAATGTTTCGGCGAGCAGAGGGATGTCCTCACGCCGTTCCCTGAGCGGCGCGATGTCAATTGTCACAACCTGCAATCGATAGAACAGATCGGCGCGAAAATTACCCGTGACAATCTCCTGTTCGAGCGCGCGGTGCGTGGCGCTGACGACGCGCACGTCAACCGGAATCGTCTCGTTGCCGCCGAGCCGCTCGATGCGCCGCTCTTCGAGCGCCCGCAGTAGCTTGGCCTGCACGGTGGCGCTCATGTCGCCGATCTCGTCGAGGAACAGCGTCCCGCCGTCGGCCTGCTCGAACTTGCCACGCCGCCGCGCCGCCGCGCCGGTGAACGCACCCTTCTCGTGACCAAACAACTCGGACTCGATCAACTCCGAAGGCAGTGCGGCGCAGTTGACGGCCACGAACGCGCCTCGCCTCCCTGCCGCGCTCCGTTCGTGCAGTTCACGCGCCACCAACTCTTTGCCCGTTCCCGACTCGCCGCGCACCAGCACGGTCGCATCCGTCTCGGCGACCTTTTCGATCAGAGCGCGCACACGCTTGATCGCTTCCGAGTTACCGATCAGCGAGCCCCGCCCTGCGCCTTCCTGCTCGATGCGTTGCCGTAGCACCTGATTCTCGCGCCGGAGCCGCATTGTTTCCAGCGCGTTCGCGACGACGAGACGCAGTTCATCCACCTCGAACGGCTTTGCGAGATAATCGTATGCACCGGACTTGATGGCCTCGACCGCCATCCGCTCCGAGCCATGCGCGGTGATGATGATGACCAGCGGCGAGTCTTTAACGTCGCCACTTTTTAGCGAGCGCAACAGATCGAGACCACTCTCGCCCGGCAGATTTACGTCGAGTAGCAACAGGTCGGGCGGCTGTTCGTTGATTGCCACGCGCGCCGCCTCTGCCCCGTCAGCTTCGGCAATCTCATAATCGAAGCCGCTGAGCGCGCGCCGCATTCCGTAACGCGCCGCCTCTTCGTCATCGACCAATAGCAGCCGCGGCGATTCGTGGCGATCCGTCTTTGTTGTCATCAGTGTTTCCTTTGATTGAAGTACAAGCTAAGAAAAAGTGCGAGACCTTCGAGGTTGAGAGATGTGTATCAACTTTTTAACACAGAGACACACAGATGAAGACACAGAGTTCACAGAGCAGAGATCAATACTTCAACAAAAGTTTTCGGCAACCGGGCTGAGCAAATGCTAGAGAACAGTTTTCAGTTTTCAGCTCACAACTGAAAACTGTTTACTTTCTCCTCTTCCCTTTTGAGTTTCACCTCAAACTTAACCAAGCGGCACGCGCAACTCGAACCGCGCGCCTTCTCCCCGCCGCGGCGCCACGACACTGGCCGCGCCGCCGACCTCCGTCATCCGCTTGCGCACAATCGCCAACCCCAGCCCCGTCCCGCGCTGCTTGGTGGTGAAGAACGGCTCCCAGATTCTTTCGCGAAATTCGTCCGCGACGCCCTGACCGCCATCGACCACCGCGATCATCAAACCGGATTCCTCATTCCTTATCTCGATCATAATGCGCCCGCCCGTCGGTGTCGCCTGCAACGCATTCAAAAGCAGATTCGACAGCGCGTCACGCAACGCGGCGGCGCGTACACCGTTCAGCACTGCCGCCGAGCCATTCGCGCCGGACGCCCCGGCCATCGCCTCCGGCACCACGATCCCGATGCCGCGGCGTGCCGCTTCCGCGCGGAAAAGCTCGCACACCGCGCGCACCAATTCGCCTGCCGGCTGTGGCGCGTCCGCCTCAATCGCGTGACGCGCGAAACTGAGCATCTGTGTGACGCTGCGGCTCAGGCGGTCGGTTTCGCCGACGATCAAATCGAGGTCGCGCGTGTACTCGCGTTTTAGTTGCTCGTCTTCGCGCATCACCTGCGCGATGGACTTAATCGCTGAGAGCGGGTTCTTAACCTCGTGCGCCACCGTCGCCGCCATCTGACCGAGGGCGGCCAGGCGCTCGCGCTGCGCCAGTCGCCGTTCGAGTTGAACGTTCTCTTCGACCAGGCGGCAATCGTCAATCGCGAGCGCGACTTGCCCGGCCAGAATCTCCAGCATCCCACGCACGTCCGCCGTCAGTGCATCCGCGTCGGCATCGATTAACATCAACCCCGTTTCGCGCTGCTCGCGTCGGAGCGGATAGGCGACGTGATACCCGTGCGCGCGCAGCACCGGCATACCTTCGATTGACTCTGAGCCTTCTTGTCCGATGAGCCGCATCACATCCTCGTGCCACGGCTCGATTTTCCGACTCGGTTGATTGTCGCTTTGACCATCGATCAGCTTTGCAGAATCATCGACGCCGCCTCCCTGATCGACACGCACCGTGTCGCGCGTCACGAAATCGACGCGGCGTAAACCGAGGCTTGCGACCGTCCGCTCCGCGACGAAACGGAGCAGATCATCTAGTTGTTGATAGCGCCCGGCGTGCTCGCTGATGCGCGTCACCACGTCGCGGTACAGCGCCGTCTCCTGCTCGAACAAATGGTGAAATCTTTTATCGAGCCAGACTCTGAGCGGCGACGCCAGCAGCGCGAGCGATAGAATCAGCAGCGACTCGATGGCCCCGGCGCGCAACGCATAACGCGCCGTCAACCACTCGCCGACGGTGCGAATGCCGAAGAGATAGACGACCAGCACGACCGCCGCGAACGTCGCGAGAATCAAGCTCTCGCGTAACAGCAGTTCGAGGTAGCGATAGCGATAGACGTAGTACGCGAGCAACGCCGTCGGCAGCAGCGAGCCGAGATTAACCAGCGTCTTTAAGTATGACTCGACCACCGTCCCCGTGCCCAGTTTCAATACGTAGACGGCGAACATCAACACCGCTATCGAGAAGAAGGCTCCGGCCAATGTCCGCATCAAACGCCGCTCGCCCGGCGAATTCGACTGGCGCGCAATCAGAAAATCGGTGGCGGCAATCAGACAC
>JACDEG010000197.1:0-5988 GCA_013816505.1 Pyrinomonadaceae bacterium
GCAATTGACTGGCGGGACGGCGAATGCAGGCGCTTATAACTACACGACGTGCGTCAAGTTTCTCATCGAGACGGTTGATTCGAGCGTCGGCATCCCGAACGGCCCGAACGCCGGCGGGACTGAGGATTATTACCAAAACGCGAACGACGGGCGAGACGTGATCGCGCGCGGGGTGGTCGTGAAAGTCCGGCGCGGCGATTGGTCGCAGACTTTCAATGCCGACCCGGTGTCCCGTTGCTTCAACTGGTCACACGACGCAATGAGCAACTTCGATATGCGCGTTTACGGCAAGTCCTATGACGACGCCGGCAACTACGTGCGGATTCACGACGACCCGACCGACTTCTCCGACTACCCCGGCGACACCTACTCGCACCTCTTCACGGACGTCGACCCGACGGCCAATGCGGTCAACACACTCAACGCCGGTAATTACGATTCGAAGTGGACGGCGATGGCGGTGCTCGCCTTCGGGCTGTACCGCTATGACAGCGGCCTCAGCGGAAAGGCGTTTCACGCCGGAATTGACAACACGCAATCCGGCGGCTCATCAGCCCACTTCGGCTCCTCAAACTCCTCTATCACCAGTGGCCGCCATTATTTGAAGTTCGGTAACAACGGCGGCACGCCGCAGACGAGGTACAAGTTCATCGTGGCCCACGAACTCGGGCACGCTATCGCGGCACTCTACTACGGCGGTCACGATGATGCCGTCGACGGCGGGGAGCCGAGTGTGAGCCTAAGTCATGATGTTGATCCGAACAGTTGCGGCACAGGCGGCACCACTTATTCGATCAGCTCGAAGGAATGGAACTCTGTCGGCTTCCGCGAAGGGTTCGCTCACTTCATCGCCGCGAGAATCTTCAACACCAAAGACTCAGAGGGAACATTCATTTGGTTCGGAGGCGCACACGATCTGGAGCGGTACAACTTCGGCGCCGGCAGCAACTCAGGCGGCAGACTGGAAAACCAGTGTTGCACTGTTGGCTGCGCGGCGTCGTGGGACAGTGCCGGGACGAATGAGGACTGGCTGCGCTTTTTCTGGGACTTCTACACGAACACCTCCGACTCGTGCTCCGCCCAGCCCTCGAAGACGGATATGCTCAGGCTCTACCGGCAGACGAGACTCAACGGCGGGCTAACCAGCACTAACTATTTCAACAAGATGCGGGCGGCGGCGGCGGATGAAGACTTGGAGGACGATATGGATGAATGCCTCCGAACCACTCGCTTCGACTTCTACGCCGCCCATAACGGCATTGACAACGAGTAAAAAAAGAAAGGAGCCAAATCATGCGCGGTAACTTTACTCGGCACACACGAATCAATCGGCTGGCAGCGTTGGCGCTGCTCGTCCTCTGTTTTGTTCAACTGCCAGCCCGCGCGCAGTTTAACAATCCTAAGACTTTTCAAATCATTTCTGCCGGAAGTGATGGGCTGGCGCGCGGGCAGACGCTGCGTTACACGTGGGCTAACCTCAGCGACCCCGACCCGCAACAGCGCGAGTTCGAACCATTACACATCCGAGTCAGGCTGCTCGCCGCCGACGGGAGCGTGCTCGCGCAGCAGGAAGCGGCGGCGGTCGGGGCGGGCCAATTTCAATCCTTCGACTTCCACCGCGACCAGATTAACTTGCCGCCGGCGAGGCCGGAGCCGGTCGCTTGCAAGTCCGGGTGGAGGCAATGGTGACCGTGCGCGTCAGTAATCTCGACGTCACGCTTAAACGTGGAATCCTCGAAACTTCCGACGCCGCGACAGAAATCATTGACACGCTCACAGGGCGAACGACCGTCAGCTTCAAACCGAAGGAGATTGTTGTCGTCGCCTCGCGGGTAACCAACGAATAGGCAGTGCCTCGCGCCGTGCGGGTCTAACATTAAGTTCAAACTACACCTTCTGAAAGGAGACTTCTCATGATCGGTCGTTCAAATACTTCGCTCTCATCCACCATTCACGTTGCTCCCGACTCGCAGGAGCGGCCCGTCTTGCGTTTTGACAAGGGACGCCAGGCGGGGTTCACCCTGATTGAACTGTTGGTAGTGATCGCGATTATCGCGGTCCTCATCGGGCTGCTGCTGCCCGCCGTCCAGGCTGCGCGTGAGGCGGCGAACAGGGCACGTTGCACCAACAATCTCAAACAGATCAGTCTCGCGCAAATTGATTATTACCGAGCGCATCAGTTCTACGCCTCCTCGTTCTTGGAACTCGGGCTGGCAGGTGAGTTCCCAGGCAATCAGCGGGACGGTTACAACTACCGCTTCGAGGCGGGGCCGGGGGCGGGGCCACACGTCCAGCAGTACCGCGTGCTGGCGACCCCCGCGGCTCTCGGCAAGACCGGTTCGGTAGACCTCAGCATTGACCACCGGGGCGTGCTCCTTGAAACCCCGTCCCCCGGAGCCGACGCCGCGCGGCGGCAAATGTTCGCCGACATCAACGAACGCGCCGCGCACTCCATTGGCTCTCTTCTCGTCCAGATGCCCTCGGCGCTGAACGACGTCATCGAGGCGCTCGAAGCCGACCGGACGGTGCCCGAGGTCTTCCGCACGCTCGACACCGACGGCGACCGGCAGGTAACCATCCGGGAGATTTTCAACTTCCGCGGCGACAACACCGGGGCGCTCAGCGACTTGCTGCCATACATCGAACAGCAGATGCAATTGGGTCTCGCCGGCGAGGACATCGGCTCTCTGCCGGGGGTCACTTTAGCCACGCTACTGTCTTCTGAGAGTGAGCCGGCCTCCCTCCGGGCACACATTGCTGCCGGCGCTTCCCGACCCGCCGCCGGCCACACCGGTGGAATCAATGTCGCCTTCTGCGACGGCAGCGTGCGCTTCGTGAAAGGCTCTGTCAATCAAGGCCCATTTTATCAATTCAAGTCGGCAAGTCTTATCTCACCATTCGTCGCGGTGGCGCCATCCGACCCCTCCGGCCATCTCGGCTGGGCCGGGACCTTCGACCTAACCGACCGGCAAGGCAACTCGCTCCGCGGCGTCCTTGTCGGACTGTTACAACCTGCGGACGGCGGGCAGGGCGCGGGCCGTCACATCTTCAAGGGCATCGTCATCGCACAAGAGGGGCTCGGTCGCTTCGCCGGGACGCCCGGTGCCGGACACGCGACGTTTGAGTGGCGGCAAGGCCTCGACGGGCCGTTCGCTGCGTCATTCAACGTGAACCCGTTTGCGAAGCGCCTCAGGGAGTAAGTGAAGGCTAAAATTTTAACCTCGGAGTAGACAACTCATCATAGGAGTCATCATGTCGTCACTGACGACGCCATGAAACATTGGGAGCGGGTAGGACAGGTTGATAACCTTTCCTACCCGCATCAGAAGGAGAAAGATCATGCCAGCTTGATGAAGTCCTGCTGAGGCTCGCTGTCTGATTGCCCTTCGGCTGTGAACCATCTCACACCGGGTGAGTGAACTACCTCGCTGCCATGGCTAAGTGAGTAGCCAAAAGTTTTTGCAAAAAAGATTTACCGAAAGCCGATAAACACGGGCTGAAATGCAGTTTTAATTGACAGAACTTTTGGCTACTCACTTAGCTCCTTGCGGTCAAGTTATCCCTGTTCGAAACCGACAACTCTCCGCGCCGCCCGCGGGCGCGGAATAACAGGAGAGCGGGTGGGCGCGGCCTTTCGTCGCGTTACTTCACCACCTCAACAAAAGGAGATGGAACATGGCTCAGATGTACACGATTCACGTGCACGCGATTCCGCTGTCGGACGACGACGGGAAGCGTGCGAACACGGTGACCAAGGAGAAGTTCCAGGAGGCGCTGGAAAAGGTCACGGAGATCTTCAAGCCGGCCGACCTGCGCTTTGCCTTCGATCCCGACAACGATTGGAAGCCGCGCCAGAGCACCGTGCTCAACAGCCTGCACAACGGCGGCACCAAGTGGTGGGAAGCGGCCAATAAGGTAGCGGCTCAGCATAAGGGCAAGCTCGTTATCTTTCTGCGCTACGGGAAGCCAAACCCTGAAAACACCCCGGCCAACAACTGGTTTGCCTATCCGCCCAACACGGGCCAGGCCATTCCCCCCAAAGCGAAATTGCCCACCGACAACGTAGATTTCGTGGCCGTCACCAATCAGGCCAACAAGTTTGGGTCAGGCGGAGGAACGCTGGCGCACGAGATCGGCCACTACCTGGGACTGTTCCACACGCACCCGGCCTGGGGCCCGATAACGGACTTCGACAAGATCGTCGAGATGGTCAAGGCCGACGGGGCGGCGGGCTTGGACGGCGATCTTCTTTCCGACACTCCTCCTGACCCGGGGCCTGATTACTACCTGGAAAAGGTGTCTTCCGATAAGTGCGGCGGTCCTGCCAGCTTCAAAATCGCAGGGGTGACTTTCAAGCCCGACCGGTCGAACCTGATGAGCTATTTCAGGTGTCCGCCGATCACGCTCAGCCCCAAGCAAATCGCCGTCATCCGGCAAACGTTGGATCACCCTTTCCGCGCCCATTTGATCGCGGCGAGCAAGGGCATCCGCTATCTGGGCGTCTTCCGGGCCGGCAACGATGCCCACGCCCTTTGGGTGGGTGACGACTGGGACGGCTTCAAGGCCAAGTGGAAGGAGCTTTCCGACGACGGCCTGCGGCTGACCGACATGGAAACTTACGTCGTGGATTCAAAGCGCAAATACGCGGGAGTCTTCCGCGCCAGCAATGATGCCCATGCGCTGTGGGTCGGCGACGACTGGGACGGGTTCAAGGCCAAATGGAAAGAGCTCTCTGACAAGGGCCTGCGCCTGATTGACCTGGAAACCTACGTCGAAGGTTCAACCCGCAAGTATGCCGGCGTCTTCCGGGCCGGCAACGATGCTCACGCACTCTGGGTCGGCGATGACTGGGATGGGTTTAAGGCCAAGTGGAAAGAACTCTCCGACGACGGCCTGCGGCTGATTGATCTGGAAACTTACGTCGAGGGATCAAAGCGCAAGTATGCGGGAGTCTTCCGCGCTGGCAACGATGCTCACGCGCTGTGGGTCGGCGACGATTGGGACGGCTTCAACGCTAAGTGGAAAGAGCTCTCCGACAAGGGCCTGCGCCTGATTGACCTGGAAACCTACGTCGAAGGTTCGACCCGCAAGTATGCCGGCGTCTTCCGGGCCGGCACTGATGCCCACGCGCTCTGGGTGGGCGACGACTGGCACGGGTTCAAGGAGAAGTGGCAGCAGTTCTCCGCGGATGGCCTGCGCCTGATTAACCTTGAGGTCTACGGTCCCAGCGTGTCTTGAGAGCAGATGGGTACGACCTAAAAGCAAGCAAACTCACCGCAGAGCCGCCGAGGTAGCGCAGAGGTGCGCGGAATTTCTCGGCGAATCTCTGCGCCATCTCTGCGCCTCTGCGGTGAGGCTTTCGGTCGCATCCAACTGAAATCCACTATAAGTTGGTATGGAAATAACAGTGAGGGATCTCAAAATGCACCATAGCTTTATTCATCGCGCTTCAATCATTCGGCTAACGGCGTTGGCGCTGCTTAGCCTCTCTTTCATCCAATTGCCAGTCCATGCAATGATGCAGGGAGACCCATCGCCCCAAGGGAACGTACACCTTCACATGTATTGGGGGGCCGTCGGGCTGGCGCGTGGGCAAACGTTGCGCTACACCTGGGCCAACCTCAACGACCTCGACCCACAGCAGCGCGAGTTCGAGCCATTGTGCATCCAGGTCAGGCTGCTCGCCGCCGATGGCAGCGTGATCGCGCAAGCCGGGGCGGCGACGGTCGGCGCAGGCCAATTTCAATCCTTCGATTTCCACCGCGACCAGATCAACCTGCCGGGCGAACCCGGCACGGGCCGCCTCCAAGTGCGATTGGAGGTTTCGGTAGAGCTTCGGAGGCGGAATCTCGTCACCACTTCATCCTTTGACAATTTTTTCGACGACGCGGCAGAGGTCATTGACACGCTCACCGGGCGCACGACCGTCAGCTTCAAGCCGAAGGAGATTGTCGTCGTCGGCACGAAGATACGATAGAACTAGCCGGC
>JACDEG010000197.1:5998-10150 GCA_013816505.1 Pyrinomonadaceae bacterium
GTGCTGAGAGGCTAAAATGCACGACAACTTTTTGCGCCACGTCTCGCTCATTCGGTGGACGGCGCTGCTCGGCCTCTGCTTCGAGCAACCACCCGTCCTGCTTGATTTCGAGTTCGATAGCCCAGAGGAGGGCTTATGAAACGCTACATCACTCGACACGTTTTGCTCGCAAAGCTGGCGGCATTGGCGCTGCTGACCCTTTGCTTCATGCAAATATCAGTGCGCGCGCAGTATGGCAACCCTCGCACTTATCAAATCATTTCTGCCGGAACTGATGGGCTGGCGCGCGGCCAAACGCTACGCTTCACTCTGTTCAATCCGAATGTGGCTGGTCTGCAGGATGAGCATGAGACTGTCCGCGCTCAGGCGAAACTCTCCGACGAGCGCGGCAACGTCATCGCCGAAAGCGACGAGGTCGCCATACCGGCGGGTGAATTTCGCTCCTTCGATTTCCACCGTAACGATATTCCCCTAGCGGGCGAAGCGGGCACAGGCCGGCTTCAACTTCGCGCATCTTGCTACGTCAGAGTGGCCGTACCAGAGAAGAAGCTTGATGGGTTTGTCGCCTCGGTAGAGATCATTGAAGACGGATTAAGCAGCACACTCTTAGTCGCGGAATCGCTACCCTCTCACGATGGCGGTGATGGAAATGACTTCCTCAACTCAGGCTTTGGGAACAATATCGTGCTGGGAATTGTTCCCGGTCAGACGCTGCGTCTCAGTCTTTTCAATCCCCCATCGTCCGGCTCAGAGACACAACGCCATCCCATCAGCGCGCATGTGAAGGTCTTCGACTACGGCGGCAATCTGCTCGCGCAAAGCCCCGAACTGGTTATTCCGCCAAGTGAATTTCGCTCCTTCAACTTCAGCCGCGCGGCGCTTCCCCCAGCGGGCGAGCCGGGCACAGGCCGGCTGCAAGTGCGCGTGCGCTTGGAACTGAGCGGGAGTCCAAAGGCGACGGCCTTGCTCGTGCCTTCGCTGGAGATCATTGACAACAGCACGGGCCGAACAACAGCAAGGATTCGCAGCACGAACAACCTTAAACAGATCGCGCTTGCCGCTCTGTGAGCACTGATGACGTGGGCGCTCCCTGCTCAAACACAATCTTATTTACCGAATTACAAAACAAAAGATGGATGAGTAAGAATTCGTCATGGCGAGACGAATCCAACTCAAAGATCATTTGACAACCGAAGAACTCAAGCGCCGCTCTCGAGCCTGTCAGAAGGCGCAAGAGAAAGCACGCTGGCGTGCAGAAACTATGGGGTGCTAAGTGGAATAGCGCGTAGAGATCCGTTTGCGAGCGGCCATCTACGCGCTCTCTCGTCTCGCTCGATCAAAGAGTGATCGTATATCGTCGCGTACCGACTGGGTGAATTTAGTCGTGCGTTTTAACGCATGGGAAACAATTCAGACAGCCGCCGCCCGTCGCGTCGGCAACGGATTGATACAAGGCGGCTCAATCGTCGCTGACGCGACGCGGGACTTTTTTCACGCTCTTGTCCGTGCGTTAAAACGCACGGCTAAATTCACGGCGTCGCTGACGCGATGGAATTAACGCGCCGCGCTTCGACTAACTGCGCGCACTCTTCACTCGATTAACCTGCCATCACATGACTACTCAATCGAAAAGTATTTCGCCTCTTCGTGATGCACGATAATCGCGGAAGTAGATTGCTCCGGTTCGAGTTGAAATTCTTCGCTCAGGGAAACGTCAATGCGCGACGGGTCGAGCAACTCAAACAGCTTCGCCTGATCTTCGAGGTTTGGGCAGGCCGGGTAGCCGAAGCTGAAGCGCGAGCCTTGATAGCCCTGATGAAACAGGCGGTTGATGTCCTTCGCGTCGCGTCCGGCGATTCCCAACTCCTCGCGGATGCGCTTGTGCCATAACTCGGCGAGCGACTCGGCGCTCTCGACGCTGAGGCCGTGAAAGTAGAGGTAGTCGGTGTAGCTATCGGACTTGAATAATTCCAGCGCGTACTCGCTGGCTTTGCGCCCGACGGTGACGAGGTGAAACGCGACCACGTCCACACGTCCCGATGCTCGCGACGCGAAGTAATCCGTAATGCACAGTCGCTTGCCCGCCGGCTGACGCGGGAAGGTGAAGCGCATCCGCTCGGTGCGTTCGTCGTCTTGATAGATGACGAGGTCGTTGCCCGCGCTCTGACACGGGAAGTAGCCATAGACGACGCGCGGCACAAGAAGTCGCTCGCGCTTCGAGCGTTCCTTCAACTCGTCATAGATCGGACGCACTTTCTTGGCGACGAGCGCGCGGTATTCCTCCGCCGGCATGCGACCCTGCTTGAACTGCCACTGCCCCTTGAACAGCGCGGTCTCGTTGACGAACGCGAACACGTCGTCGAGCGAAACATTTTCGACGACGCGCGAGCCATAGAAAGGCGCGCGCGGGACGGGTCCGTCTTCTCGCACGGCGGAGCGGACGGTGTGCGTCGTGTCGCCGGCGACGGTCTTCACAGCACGCGGCTTGAGCGGCTTGCGGATGCCGAGTTTGGCCTCTTCGCCGATCAAGTCTTCTGCGTCTTCGACCGCCTCGCCGTCGTCGCTTGACGCTGCCTTCGTCTGACTCGCGCTCGCGCCGTTCCCGGCCGGCGCTTCATTCTTTCCATTCTGCTCGCCGGTCAGCTGATCCATCACGTGCAGGCCGTCGAACGCATCGCGCGCGTAGAACAAATTCCCCTGATAGACGGCCTTCAAATCATCTTCGACATAGCGCCGCGTCAGCGCTGCGCCGCCGAGCACGACCGGCACTTTGATGCCGCGTTCGTTTAAGATTTCGAGGTTGTCTTTCATGATCAGCGTTGACTTGACCAGCAGGCCGCTCATCCCGATGGCGTCCGCGCCGTGTTCTTCATAAGCAGTGACGATGCTCTCGACCGGCTGTTTGATGCCGAGGTTGATAACCTTGTAACCGTTGTTCGTCAGGATGATGTCCACCAGGTTTTTGCCGATGTCATGCACGTCGCCTTTGACGGTCGCCAACACCATCGTTCCCTTCGTCGTCGCGCCGCCTTTGCGTTCGATGAATGGTTCGAGGAACTTCACCGCCGTCTTCATCACCTCCGCCGACTGCAACACGAACGGCAGTTGCATCTGGCCGCTGCCGAATAGATCGCCGACCACCTTCATGCCGCCGAGCAGAATATCGTTGATGATTTCGAGCGCGGAGTATTTTTCGAGCGCGACTTTCAATTGATCTTCGAGGCCGATCTTTTCGCCGTCGATAATGTGGCGCTGCAAACGCTCTTCGACCGGAAGCGTGCTGACATCTGTTTTAGCGGCGCGCGTCGAGACGCCCTCGAACAATGTAGTGAACTCGCCGAGCGGGTCGTAGATGCACACGTCACCTTCGAACTTGCGCTCGTCGTAGATGAGTTGCCGCGCCACTTCGCGCTCGCGTTCGCCGATCCGATTAAGCGGTACGATCTTGCTCGCGTTGACGATGGCGGCGTCAAGTCCGGCCTCGACGCACTCGTGCAGGAAAACCGAGTTGAGCACCACGCGTGACGCCGGGTTGAGGCCGAACGAAATGTTCGAGACACCGAGGATCGTGAAGCAGCCGGGCAACTCCGCCTTGATGCGGCGAATGCCGGCAATCGTTGCGGCAGCGTTGCGGCGGTCTTCCTCGATGCCGGTCGAGATTGGTAGCGCCAGTGGGTCGAAGAAAATGTCATGCGCCGGAAAGCCGAGCTTTGACGTCGCGTGATTGTAAGCGCGCTTAGCAATCTCGAATTTTCCATCAGCGGCACGCGCCATTCCCGTCTCGTCAATCGTCCCGACGACGACTGCCGCGCCGTACTCCTGCGCGAGGCCGAAGACCTTTTCGAAACGCGGCTCGCCGTCTTCGTAGTTGGTCGAATTGATGATGCACTTGCCGCCCGCGTGTTGCAGACCGGCCTCCATCTTCTCCCACTCGGTCGAATCGAACATCAGCGGGATGCGAATGTTGGTGACGAGGCGCGAAGCTAGTTCGTGCATGTCGCGCACGCCGTCGCGCCCGACGTAGTCAACGTTCACGTCGAGGATGTGCGCGCCCTCGCGCTCCTGTTCGCGTGCGAGCGAGATGAGTCCGTCCCAGTTCTCGGCGCCGAGCAGGTCGCGCATCTTCTTCGAGCCGGAAGCGTTGACGCGCTC
>JACDEG010000198.1 GCA_013816505.1 Pyrinomonadaceae bacterium
GAGAAACTGCCGCTGTATCTAGGCTTCTTTGAATTCGTGCATAACGTGCGCAAACGCGGGAAAGCACTCTTGGGATCACTTCTCGCGCTGTTACTCGCGTAACTCCCTGAATCGGCTATTGAGCCAACTACTTTATCGCTTGACACTGCATACGGTTACAGGGTTTAAGATGTTAATACTGGTGAGATGCGCTGGCAGTGAAGGAACGCTTTACCGAGTGAACTCTTAAGTGAATAAACTTGACGACAAAATATTTTATCTTTAGTCTAAGCTGGATATGTTGAAGCGTCTCGCTGCATTTTTCGTCGTTCTCGTGATCGCCAGTCAAACTTTGGCTGGTGGATTCGCGTGCGACGGTGACGGCGGTCATAATGCATCAGAGATGGCGTGCTGCAAGCTGGCGAAGTCAAACGCGGGCGCGACGATGGCGATGCTTTGCTGTCAGATTGCGTGCGGTGAGCCGATGAGCGGCACGCCCGGTCCGCAGTCCGAAACGCCGTCGCACGGACAGCAGGCTCCCGCTCCGACGGTCGCTGACATTCCGTCGACTCCATTCCATTTGTTGTTTGCGGCAGTCTCACCTCTATCGAAGAAGGCGGCGGACGCGCTGCACCTCCGACTCGATCCCCCCGCTCTCTACCTTCACAACTCTACATTTCTAATCTGATACAGCCGAAGTGTGCCTACTCGCCGCGCTGGTGAGCTTTCTCGGAAAGCATACCGACGTGACGTGTCGCCGCGTTTTCTCGCGCGGACGCACGTCTTCAGCGACGACCACGGTGAACTGTGTCTCGTGCTTCCGCGCATAGAAAAACGGCGCGCTCACGATGCCACGAGCTGCACGATGTCGTCATCCGCACGCTTCAACTTCTTCAGTGACTAATTGCCGAAGTAGTGTCATTGGATCAGCATGACTCATAAGTTGAGACGGTCGTTGACCGTCGTTCCTCTAACGATATTTCTGGCAGCATTGACGGGGCGGAGCCTCGCGCAGCAACAACCTCCATCTCCTGCTGTGCAACCGTCCGTCACTCCGGGCGCTACCGCAACTGCAACGGATGTCCAGCCTGCGGTGTCTACCCTGGACGCTGTGCCTACCGCATCACCGCCAACTCATATTCAGACTCCGCACTCGGAACCGAACGAAGGCGGCGCGACCGTCTCCAGTCTTGTCGATGCAGCCTTAGCCGCCAATCCTGAGATCACCGCGATGCGGCGCGAATTCGACGCGGCGCGGGCGCGTGTCCCACAGCAGAAGGCGCTGCCCGATCCGATGGTGACATTCGGCAATAACACGCAGGGCAATCCGATCCCGTTCTCCGGATTGCGTGGCGACTTCAGCGAAATCTACGCCGGCGCGAGCCAGGATGTACCGTGGTTCGGCATCCGCCGCCTGCGCGGGCAGGTGGCGAGCGCCGAAGCCGAAGCGAGGTTTCAAGAGTACGCCGCGACCGTCCGCCGCATCACGGCTGAAGTGAAGATGGCTTACTACGATTTCTACAACGCCGAACGCGCACTCGCCGTCATCAAACGCGACGGGGACATTCTCGACAAGATGGCGCAGGTCGCCGAAGCGCGCTACTCGGTTGGCAAGGCGCAGCAGGTGGACGCCATTAACGCCCGCGTCGAAATCACCGAACTCCTTCACCGCCAGGGTGAACTTGAAATCAAGCGGTCAACGGCCCTTGCGCAGCTTAATACTTTGCTCTTCCGCGACCCGGAGACGCCGGTGGGCGCGCTCGCTCCCGTGCGCCTCAGCGCGGAGCCGCCGCCGCTCGAAGAGTTGTATCGCTTGGCTTCGGAGAATGCGCCGGAGATTCAACAGCAACGCCGGCTGATCGACGCGAGCAGCCGGGCGGTTAGGCTCGCGGAGCGCGAGGCAAGATCGCCGGAAGTGGGTCTGAGCTTCACCTACCATAACCGTCCCGCGTTTCCCGACTACTACACCTACGGCATCACCGTCCGGCTTCCGCTCTACGCCGCCACCAAGCAGCGGTACGCGATTGAGGAGCAATCCGCCAACCTCGCCGCTGCGCGCTCGCGCCTCGCCTCAAACGACAATCTGATCCGCAACCGGCTGCGCGACGCCCGCGTGCGTGCGATGACGACAGCGCGGCTGATCCGGCTGCACGATCAGGGATTGCTGCCGCAGGCGACGCTCGCCTTAGAGAGTTCACTGTCAACTTATCAAGTGGGGCAGGTGGAGTTCCTGACGGTGCTGACGGCAGTGCGGCGCGCGCTCGATGTCGAGCTGCGATATTACGAATTAGTAGCTGACTACCAGAAGGCGCTCGCCGAGATGGAGCGCTACACGGGCGTCGAACTATCGAGGTAACAATGAAGCGATTAACTACTTTTATGAATCGTTGGCGCAAGGAACGAGCCGGCAGCACGACCGTCGAGACGACGACAGAAACCGTCGAGACCGTCCCGGAGTCCCCGCGCAATAATCGCAACCGCACGGTCGCGATGGTCGTCGGCATCATCCTGCTCACGCTGGCGACACTGCTCGGGATTGCCTATACGCCGGGCGTGCGTGAGACACGGGTCGTTCGCGCGATCCGTTTCTGGGAACCAACCCCGCCGCCGGAACCGGCTGTTCCCGCCGGACAACTCGCCGTCGAGATGGAGCAGGCGCGGGCGGAGAACCCTTCGGGCACCGTCATGATTGACCCCGCCGCCGCCGAAGCTCTCGGCTTGCAAACGTTCGTCGTCGAGGCGCGCTCTTTCGACCAGGCGGTGCGGACGACGGGGCGCGTCACCGTCGATGAGCGGCGCGTGACGCAGGTTCATACGAGAGTCGACGGCTGGATCGAGCAGACCTTCGGCAACTTCGAGGGGCAGCAGATTCGTCAAGGGCAACCGCTCTTTACGATCTACAGTCCCGAGCTGGTGGCGTCGCAGCAGGAGTATTTGATCGCGCTTAGGGCGCGTGGTGATTTCGTTAAGAGCGAGTTCGACGTGGTGCGCCGGTCAGGTACGACACTCGTCGAAGCGTCGCGCCGCCGCCTGCAACTCTTCGACGTTACGCCCGCGCAGATCAAAGAACTTGAGCGAACCGGGAAACTCTCCAGAACCGTCACCTTTTACGCTCCGGCGTCGGGCGTCGTGACTCAGCGCGCGGCATTTCCGGGAACGCGCATTACGTCGGAGACGCAGCTCTACACGCTCGCCGATCTCTCCACCGTCTGGATCGAGGCGGACATGTTCGAGAGCGATCTGCCGAACATCCGCCCCGGCACGTCCGCCGAGGTGACGCTCCAGAACGGTGAGACGCTGGCGGCTCGCGTCTCTAACATCAACCCGTTTGTCGTGCCGGAGACACGCACGGCGCGGGCGCGCCTTGAGGTAGCAAATCCCGGCATGCGTTTCAAGCCGGGGATGTTCCTCAATGTCTCACTGCGCGCCGTCGCGCCGCCGCAGGTCATCGTGCCGCGCGACGCGGTGCTCGCGACTGGCACGCGCAACCTCGTCCTGGTTGACGACGGGGAGGGGCGCTTCACGCTTCGACAGATTGTGGTCGGGAATCAGGGACAGGAGTTCTACACCGTGCAGTCCGGAGTAATCGTCGGCGAGCGCGTCGCCCGCAACATTCAGTTCCTGATCGAATCGGAGGCACCGCTGCGGCAAGCCGTCGAGGGACAGCAACAGCAGCAGGAGGGCGCGCCAGCAACTCCTGGCGGCGCGCATGGAGGTATGCAGGGCATGCCCGGGATGCCGGGAATGAAGTAGCGGCAGGTGGCAGCCCACAAGGAATGACACACAATGATTAACTGGGTAATTGATTTCTCGGTGCGCAACCGATTCATGATCATCCTCTTTTACGTCGCGCTCGCGGGGGTGTGCTACTGGGCGCTGCTTTCGACGCCGGTTGATGCGATCCCCGATCTCTCGGAGAATCAGGTGATCGTCTTCACCGATTATCCGGGGCGCTCGCCGAAGGAGGTCGAGGATCAGGTCACTTATCCGCTCACCGTCAATCTGCAGGGCCTGGCGGGCGTGCGCGTCGTGCGCTCACAGTCGGCATTCGGCTTCTCGATGATCAACATCATCTTCGACGACGACACCGATTTCTATTTCGCCCGCACGCGCGTGCTCGAAAAGCTGAGCATCGCGTCGAGCTTCCTGCCCGCAGGCGTCGTGCCGTCGCTCGGCCCCGACGCGACCGGCGTCGGTCAAGCCTACTGGTACACGGTCGAAGGCAAAGGCTATGACCTCGGTCAGCTCCGTGCGATCCAGGACTTCTTCGTGCGTTACCAGCTCAACGCCGTGCCGGGCGTCGCCGAAGTGGCTTCGGTGGGCGGTTACGTGCGGCAGTATCAGGTTGACGTCGATCCGAACGCCCTGCGCGCCTACGGCGTCACGGTCGGGGACGTGCGGATGGCACTTGAGAGGTCGAACAACAACGTCGGCGGCAAGGTCATCGAGGGTGGTGGCAAGGATTATGTGGTCCGCGGACTCGGTCTGATTGGGAACATGGGCGACATTGAATCCGTCGTCGTTGCCGCGCCGAACGGCACTCCCGTTTACATCCGCAACATTGCCACGGTGACGATGGGGCCGGAGTTCCGGCGCGGCGCGCTCGACAAGGAAGGCGTCGCGGCGGTTGGCGGCGTCGTCATCGTCCGCTTCGGCGGGAATACGAAGGATGTGATCGAGCGCGTCAAGGTGAAGATCGCCGAGTTACAACCGGGGCTGCCCGAAGGCGTCTCAATAGTCCCGTTCTACGACCGCACCGATTTGATCGAGCGCGCGGTAACGACGCTCAAGGAGTCGCTGATCGAGGAGGTCATTCTCGTCACCATCGCGCACATTCTATTTCTGTGGCACTTCCGCTCGATTCTGATCGTCACCCTCCCGCTCCCGCTCGCGATTTTGATCTCGTTCCTCTTTATGAAAATGTTCGGTGTCAGCTCGAACATCATGAGCCTGGGCGGCATCGCCATCGCCATCGGCGTGCTCGTGGACGCCGGCATCGTCGTCACGGAGAATGCGATGCGCTTCGCCGCCAAAACGCCCGACTACGAATTGAAAATCAAGGATGTGGTGCTCACCTCAGCGAAACTCGTCGGGCGACCGATCTTCTTTTCGATGGCGATCATCGTGCTCGCCTTCGTGCCGGTCTTCTCGCTCACCGGTCAGGAAGGAAAGCTGTTTCACCCGCTCGCGTTCACGAAAACTTTCGCGCTCGTCGGGGCGACGTTGCTCGCCGTGACCCTGACGCCCGTGCTCTGCACGTTCCTGATTCGTGGCAAGATACACGACGAAGCCGACAACCGGGTCATGCGGTTCTTGCTCGGCCTCTACCGTCCGGCGCTCTCGTTCGCCTTGCGCCACCGCTTAATAACCATCGGCATCGCGCTCACCTTCTTCGTCTTCGCTTTGTTCCTCGGCTCGCGCATCGGGTCGGAGTTCATGCCGCCCCTGAACGAAGGAACGATCATGTACATGCCGGTGACGGACGCTTCGATTTCGTTGACGCGCGCCAAAGAGATTCTGTCGAAGCAAGACGAGATCATCAAGCGGTTCCCGGAAGTTGAATCGGTCGTCGGCAAGAGCGGTCGCGCCGAAACGCCGACCGACCCGTCGCCGGTGAACATGACGGAGACGATCATTAACCTCAAGTCCACCGAGCAATGGCGGGAAGGGTTAACAAAGGACAAGCTCGTCTCTGAGATGGATGCCGCCCTCCAGATGCCGGGCGTGACGAACATCTGGACGCAGCCGATCATCAACCGCATCGACATGCTCTCGACAGGCATTCGCACGCAAGTCGGCATCAAGGTCTTCGGCTCGGATTTGAAGACGCTTGAAGTGCAATCAAAAGCGATTGCCAACGTCGTGGAGGGCATCCGGGGCGCAGCGGATGTGTACCCGGAACAGATCAGCGGCGTGCCGTACCTTGAGATCGAGCCGCGCCCGCAGGACATCGCCCGCTACGGCATCAACATCGGCGATTTACAGGATGTGATCGAGACGGCCATCGGCGGCAATAACGTCACGACGACGATTGAGGGCAGGCAGCGCTTTCCCGTTCGCATTCGTTATGCACGGGAGTTGCGCGACACGCCTGAAGCCATCGGGCGGGTGCTTGTGTCGGGCACGCGAGGTGGTGGGGCGCAATCGTCAGGCCTGAGGGTCGGGACTCAATCACCGGGGATGAATAATGGAACACCAGCGCCGGGCATGAGCGGTGGTAGTGGGGCGAAGCCGCCGGGGATGGGCGGCGGCATCCAGGTGCCGCTCAGTCAGATCGCCGACATCCGCGTCGTTGATGGGCCGACGATGATTTCGAGTGAGAATGGATTGTTACGCGGTCTCGTCCTGTTGAACGTGCGCGGGCGCGACGTCGGCTCGTTCATCGAAGAGGCGAAGCGGGCGGTCGCTTCATCCGTCAAGCTGCCTGCTGGTTACTACATCGAGTGGAGCGGGCAGTACGAGAACCAGATTCGCGCCAAGAAGCGGTTGCAGATCGTGATCCCAATGGCGCTCGCCGTCACCTTCCTGCTGCTCTACCTAACTTACAAATCATGGATCGAGGCGGCGCACGTCCTGCTGGCGGTGCCCTTCGCGCTCACGGGCGGCGTCTTCCTGGTTTACCTGCTCGGCTATAACTTCTCGGTCGCGGTGTGGGTCGGCTTCATCGCCCTCTTCGGCACGGCGACGCAGACCGGCATGGTAATGGTCGTCTACCTGGAAGAAGCAGTCGAGCGCAAGCGCCACGAGTTGGGCGGGCGATTAACGCGCGAAGGTTTATACGAGGCGGTGATGGAAGGGGCGTTGTTGCGCCTGCGGCCGAAGGTGATGACCGTCTCGACGGTCGTCGCCGGATTGATTCCGATCATGTGGTCGACGAAGACGGGCGCCGAGGTGATGAAGCCGCTGGCAACCCCGGTCTTAGGCGGCATGGTCTCGTCGCTCCTGCACGTCTTGATCGTGACGCCGGTGATCTTCATCTGGCTGCGTGAGGGGGAGATGCGGTGGCATGAGAAGGCGGTAGGTGTGCCTGCAACTCTCGGCACGCTCGACCGACCGGCGGAACAGATGTCCTTCTTAAAGGTGGAGGAGGGATTAGCGGAAGAAGCGGCGGAAAGAAAAGAAGAAGTGTCGGTTCGTGTAGATAAATAGGCTGAGCAGGGTGAATCGGCTAAACATTAAGGTTTCCAGCGCGAGTTGATGTGAAGTGAAGTGTGAGTTCGTCAAACGTTGAAACGGGTATTTCAAATTAGTCAAACATGAAGGAGAAAAGGAAGATGCGAATGAAAGTAGTTCTGGCGGCGGTAGCCGTCATGTCATTGGCTCTGGTGTTGACGGCGTGTGGTGGCAGCGGTGGCGGCGACACGAGCAACCTGAAGCAGATTGAGCAGCAGCGTGCAGGCGAGTACGTCGTCACGCTGCTCAGTAAGACGGGGCAGTTGAAGCAGGGACCGAACAAATTCGTGCTTGAGTTCCGCAAGGCGTCCGACAATCAACTAACCGATGTTGGCAACGTGCAGTTGAATTCATTGATGCCGATGCCGGGAATGTCTCCGATGAGCGGCGGCGCGAGCGCCACACCGTCTGGCACGCCGGGTCGCTATCAAGTCGAGAGCGACTTTCAGATGGTGGGGACGTGGAATTTCACCGTCAAGTTCGGCAACGGTCAACAGGCGAGATTCGCGCTCAAAGCACAGTAGGAAGTCACTTAATGATCAAAAGAGACTGGGTATGGGCGCTCGCGCTCACGACCGCGATGCTCATCTTCTCGCTCCCGGCGCAGGCGCAGGAGGTGTCGGCAGCCCGTGACGTCGTGACGGAGGAGCTTACTACTGATGAGCCGGTTGACGTGGGACGCTTCCTCGACGGCTTCCTCGATCGTGCGCGAATCGCGGCGGACGCCGCCGGTGTCGTCGCCGAAGCCGATAAACTCCGCCGCGAAGCAGACCGGCAGCTCACCGCCGGTCAGCGCAGTGAAGCGCGCACGCTGCTCCGGCAAGCGGGCGAACTGATCGCGGCTGCCGCACCTGACAGAGACGCTAAACGCGACGATCCGTTTCTGAGCCAGTACCTGCGGGAAATCACCGCCGCGCTCGTGACCCTGGATGCGCCGGCTGTGGATTCCGCTTCGTCAGAGGATAGCGGGAACAGCTTCGGCAGTGGTCTTGCGGTACGCCCGCCAGTCGCTGCGTTCCTCAGTTACTACCGAGGGCGCGGACAGTCGCGGTTGAGCATCGGGCGGGCGCGGCTTGAGAATTATCGATTGATGATGGCGCGCGTCTTCCGCGAGGAAGGCGTCCCGGAATGGCTGCTCGCCGTCGGCTTCGTCGAGAGCACGTACAGCACGTCGGCGCTGTCGCCCAAACAAGCGCTCGGCATCTGGCAGTTCATCCCGGGGACGGGCGCGCGCTTCGGTTTGCAGCGCACGGCGTGGACGGACGAGCGGCAGCACCCGGAGAAATCCACCCGTGCGGCGGCGCGCTACCTGCGCGGGCTGCACGCACTGTTCGGCGACTGGTCGCTCGCCATCGCCGCGTACAACGCGGGCGAAGGGCGCGTGGCAAAAGTGATACGGCGCACGGGCGTGCGCGACTTCTGGACGATGGCGGCACGCGGGCTGCTGCCGCAGGAGACGATCAACTACGTGCCGTCGGTCTTTGCCGCCGCGCAACTGTTGAACGTCTCCGGCTCTACGCCTGACGCACAAGAAGCGCGCCAGCTTCAAACTACATTCGAAACGAAAGGGAGTTCAGCAAGGTGAGAAAAATGAAAAACAAAATAGCATTCATCACGTTCTGCCTGACACTCGTCGCGCCAACCTTCTTGACGGAGGGCGCACAAGGAGCGCAGAAGCAAAAGAGGAGTCGCGCGGGGCGAAACGTTAAATCCGTTCAGTCCGCAGCCGTGACGCTGACCGACAAGGGTTATCAACCCGCGAACCTTAAGCTCCGTCGGGGCGTCCCGGCGCGCGTCACGTTCATCCGGCGGATCGAAGAAACCTGCGGCACGGAGATCGCGCTTCCGGCGTACACCATCCGCCGTGCTCTGCCGCTCAATGAACCCGTCATAATCGAGTTCACGCCAGTCAAGGCGGGGGAGTTCAACTTCACTTGCGGGATGGGAATGCTGCGCGGAACCGTCATCGTGCAGTGAGAGGTGGAAGAATGATGGCCATCATGACAATGGTTTTTCTGCGCGCGCTGATACTTGTCGCGCTCGTGAGCGCAGCGGTGAACATCTCGCTCGCACAAGACGCGCCGATACCCAACGCTTCTCCCACACCGAACGGAGAACCGGCGCTCTATACCTACAAGGTCGCGCACGATCACCGAATCGGCAAGGGCGACGGCGAGTTGCGCATCACCGATACAGGCATCGAGTACCGGGGCGCGAACGAAGATGAAGCGCGCCACAACGGCGTGTGGCGCGACGACGACATCAAGCGTCTCGAACTCTCGAAGACGAACTTGCACGTCTTCACGTATGAAGCGACGCAGTTTCCGCTCATACCCCGTAATACGCCGAAGATTCGCGAGGGAAGGTCCGTCCGCTTCGGCGCCGAACGCGAGCACGAATTCAGCTTGGTCGAGGGCGAGATCACACCGGAAGTGGTACGGACGCTGCTCGCACGCTTTAAGCGACCCATCTCAAGCAGCGTCCTCCCGAACGATACGGAAGAGTCCGGTCATTTAATCTTTGAGATTCCGGTATTTCATCGCCAGCGGGCGGGCGGCGCGTCGGGCACGTTGCGTGTCTACGAAGACTATGTTGCCTTCAATTCCGAACGGGAAGGTCATTCGCGTTACTGGCGCTACGACGACATCCGCGACATCGGAAGTCTCGGTCGTTACAAGTTCGAGATCGCCACGTCTGAGGGGCAGTTCGGCACTGACGGGAGAAGCTACATCTTCGATCTCAAGCGACCGATGACGAGCGGCGAGTACGATCAACTGTGGGCAAAAATCTACGAGCGTGAACAAACGCTGCGCTTGCGCCGCGAGCAGCCGGGAGAAAGCAGAAAAGCGGCATCCCCGCGCGGCAAAACCGGTCATGTCAATGAGCCGGAGTGAGAAGAGTGTAACCGGAAATAGTCGGTAACGAATAAAAGAGGCAATGTCTTTGAACCTCTGTAAACTGGAGCTTGCGAAAGACAACCAGT
>JACDEG010000199.1 GCA_013816505.1 Pyrinomonadaceae bacterium
CCCGCCGCCGTTAAAATCGCTTTCCTCATTTTAGTTCGCTCCTTCGTTAGCTGTATCTCTCTCTCGCCGCGCGCAGGGAGAGTTGATGATGAACAATTCGGCGGCTCGCCTTCGTGTCATTGAACGTTGCGTGCGGTGGGTGCTTGCGCGTTCGATTGAAATTCACGGGGGATGTAAGTCGGCTGACGCGTTGCCCGGTTGACAGGCAGTTTGTTACGATTTCCGGCGTCATGCAATTACCCGTCGACACCTTTCGTAATCCCAGAAAGCCGCGCCGCGAAGGGCGCGCGGTCACAGTCGGCAGAACCGATGACGTGCCGCCCGGGCGCGGCGCGACCGTTGACCTCGAAGGCGGCCGAGAACTGGCGCTCTACAATGTCGGCGGCCAGTTTTTCGCCACCGAGAATTTCTGCCCGCACCGGGGCGCGCCGCTCGCCGACGGCCGTCTCTGCGGACACATTGTCGAATGCGACTTGCACGGCTGGCGCTTCGACCTTCGCACCGGCCAATGCCTCACCCGCGCCGGAAAAGACATCGAATCCTACGAGGTGCTGATTGAAAACGGGTGGATAATAATAATCGTTTAGATTACTGTTCCCACCTTTGACACCCTCAAACAACGTCATCTCAGAGTTAAATCCCTCATAAAACTGGAAGACGAAATCAACTGTGATTCGCGGAAAAAGTCCTTTGCTTTCCAAAATGAGCGGGGGTCGCTTCCGGACTTCCTTTGCAGGAAGCTTTCGACGACCCCGTTAATGATTGATAAATTATCGCCTGCTCGTTCAGCCGTCGCTGCCGATGGCTTCGACGGGGCAGGCGGTGAGCGCCTCTTCACAGAGGAGACGCTCCTCTTCGTTCACCGGTTGTTTGTAGACAAACGAGTATCCGTTCTCGTCCGAGCGTGTGAAGTTGTCGGGGGCCGTGTCTCGGCAGACGTCGCAGTCGATGCATTGCGTGTCGACGTAGTATTGGCCGGGGGTGGTCTCCGCGACGCGGTCGTTTGGATCAGCCAAGGATGCTTCTCTCCTCCTTCGATTGCCTGTCTCTGGTTCAGTGTGACAGATGTGACGCGCCTACGATTGTCGCTGTGTCGCTTGAAGTCCTGATGCTTTTTGCTTCAAGAAACTTTTACGGCGCGGCTACTTGATCGCCAGCATCCGGTCGAGCGCGACGCGCGCCCACCGCGCCGTCTCTTCCGGCACGACGATCTGATTGACCACTTCGCCGGCGACAAGGGATTCAAGCGCCCACGCCAGATTCTGCGGCGCGATGCGATACATCGTCGCGCACATACACAAATCGGGCGCGAGCAGTCGGATGTGCTGGTCGGGAAATCGCTTGATGAGGCGGTCGACGAGATTGACTTCGGTGCCGACCGCCCATTTCGAGCCGGCGGGCGCGGCCTCAATCGTCTTGATGATGAACTCGGTCGAGCCGTTTAAGTCGGACATCGCGACCACCTCGCGGATGCATTCGGGATGCACCAAAACTTTGATCCCCGGTACTTCGCGGCGCACTTGTTCGACATGCCACTGGCGGAAACGGCCATGCACCGAGCAGTGGCCCTTCCACAGAATCAACCGTGCGCCGCGCAATTGTGCTTCGGTGTTGCCGCCGAGTTCCTTGGCCGGGTCCCACAGCACCATCTGCTCGGTCGGGATGCCGAACTTGAAACCGGTGTTACGACCGAGATGTTGGTCGGGGAAGAAGAACAGATTGTCGGCCTCTTTCAAACTCTTGTCAAAGAGTGGCACTGCGTTCGATGAGGTGCAGACCGCGCCGCCGTGCTCGCCGCAGAAAGCCTTGATTGCCGCCGACGAATTCATGTACGTGATCGGCAGCACTTTGAAGTCGCCGATGACGCCGATGTCTTCGAGTTGCTCCCACGCATCCTCGACCTGCTCTGACGTCGCCATGTCGGCCATCGAGCAACCGGCGCCGAGGTCGGGCAGAATAACTTTCTGGTGCGGCGCGGAAAGAATATCCGCTGACTCGGCCATGAAGTGGACGCCGCAGAAGACAATGAACTCGGCTTCGGGACGCTCCGCCGCGAGTACCGACAGCTTGAACGAGTCGCCCGTAAAATCCGCGTGGCGGATCACATCGTCGCGCTGGTAATGGTGGCCGAGGATGACGAGGCGCTGACCCAACTCGCGCCGCGCCGCCTCAATGCGTTCACTTAACTCAGTGTCGGACAGTCCGAAGTAATCCTCAATCGCCGGTACTTTCGTTAGAGTCGTAGTCATTCTTTGATCCCCATTAACTCGCCAATCTCACAGGCGCGCACATTGCAAAGTGAAGCGCCCGCACCGAACTTGAAAATATCGCACTTTGAAAATCGAAGCGCAAGCGCTAAAGAAGGCAAAAGTGAGATGCTTGGAGGCGCCTCGCTTTTGCCTTTTACTTTTACGTTTTGCCTCACGCTACGGGTGCGTCATTTCTTCCGGCTTGACGTGTTCGTCAAACTGCTCGCCCGTCAACAGTCCAAGTTCGACGACGGATTCACGCAACGAGATTCCTTTCTGGTGCGCATTCTTAGCAACTTTCGCGGCGTTGTCGTAACCGATGTGCGGGTTCAAGGCCGTCACCAGCATGAGTGAGTTTCGCAGGTGCTCGTCAATCCGCGTGCGGTTAAGTTCGATCCCGGCGACGCAGTAATCGACGAAGCCGTGACAGGCGTCGCCGAGCAGGCGGATCGAGTGGAGCAAATTGTGAATCATCACCGGGTTGAAGACATTCAGCTCGAAGTTACCCTGCGAACCGGCAAAGCCGATGGCCGCGTCGTTCCCCATCACCTGCACCGCGACCATCGTCATCGCCTCCGATTGCGTCGGATTCACTTTGCCCGGCATGATCGAAGAGCCGGGTTCGTTCTCCGGCAGCACCAACTCGCCAATACCGGCGCGCGGCCCTGACGCCAGCCACCGAATGTCGTTCGCAATCTTCATCAACGACCCGGCCAGAGTCTTCAGCGCGCCACTCGCGAAAACCATTTCGTCGTGCGCTGAGAGCGCGGCGAACTTGTTCGGGTGCGGCGTAAACGGCAGCCCCGTTAACTCGGCGATCTTCTGCGCGGCGCGCGTCGCAAATTCCGGATGTGCATTCAACCCTGTGCCGACCGCCGTCCCACCAATGGCTAAATCGTAGAGTCCGGGCAGCACGAGGCGCAGCCGCTCGATGTCGCGCTCGATCAGGCTGGCCCAGCCGGACATCTCCTGCCCGACGGTGAGTGGCGTCGCGTCCTGAAGATGTGTGCGCCCGATCTTCACCACATCGGCAAACTCTTTCGCCTTCGCGTCAATCGCGTCGTGGAGTCGCTGGACTTCGGGGATCAGTGTGTTCATCCGCTCGGCGCAAGCGATGTGCATCGCGGTCGGGAAGGTGTCGTTCGACGACTGCGACATGTTGACGTGGTCGTTCGGATGGACGGGCGCCTTGCTGCCCATCGCCCCGCCCGCGATGTCGATGGCGCGGTTCGAGATGACCTCGTTGGCGTTCATGTTGGTCTGCGTCCCCGAACCTGTCTGCCACACGCGCAGAGGGAAATGATCGTCGAGCTTGCCTTCGATCACTTCGTCGCACGCCCGCACGATCAGCGTCGCCTTGTCTTCCGGCAGCTTACCCAACTCCCGATTAACAAGCGCGGCGGCCTTCTTGAGGATACCGAGCGCGCGGATCATCTCGCGCGGCATCGTGTCGTCGCCGATGTTGAAATGAATCAGCGAGCGAGCGGTCTGCGCTCCGTAATACTTGTCCGCCGGGACTTCGATCTCACCCATCGAATCCGTCTCGACGCGCGTCTGTGTCTGACTGTTTTGCTGTTGATGACTGGCGGCTTTTTGTGACATTGAACGATCCATCCTTTGATGACAAACGTTGCTCCGCGTGATCGTTCGCGGGCTTCAAGTCAAATTTTTTGTGAAGGCTTATGCTGCACAATTCTACACGAAGAAGCGGTCGCCTAACACGAAGTGCTGTTGCCTTGCTTAATTTAAGATTACGCAAGATGTGCGCAAGGATGCGGCGCGGAAAGAACGCCGGCATCAGCTTCGAAGAGTTCCTCCGGCAGCGGATGGGCAGACAGCAGCCGTGCGCCGGACACCTCAATGCGCGCGGCGAGGCGACGATCAACGTCCCGCCCAGCAGGTGGTGGGCCCACGCGAAATCGACTTTTCACGGCGCGTGATGGTCAGCGTGATTGGCTCGCGCTGCGGTCGTTTCGCGCCCGCGCTCGACTTGCTGGGACGAAACGCGGTCGCAGTCGACGGTTTAATCAGCGATGAATACCCGCTCGTCGATGGCCTCCGCGCGATGGAGCGGGCCGCCGCCCCGGGCGTGCTGAAAGTTTTACTCCGACCGTAAACGGAGGACTGAGCAAAAGCAGTCCCGCTTGAACTCTGTATTTATCACTCTGTACCCAATCTTCATCCCTACTTCCTACTCCCCGCTTTGCGACGAGTGCGCGGTTTCGTTATACTCAAAGCCAATTTGCTCCCGTGCTGAAATTCATTTCAGTTGGACCCACGGATCAGTGGCGCGTTCGCTAACTAAGAATGTGGAAGAGCGCGCCGCACAACCTCAATCGGCTCTTACCAGAAGGCGGTTAAAAAGCATTATGTTGGAATTACCCAAGGGCCAAACGACGGCCGCGGATCGTGTGATTCTGCGCAAACTGCGCGTGTGGATTGCGGCGCTCGCGGTCGCGTGTGTAGTGGTCGGCGTCGGCATCGGCGCGCTGCTGACCGGCCACCCGGCGGTGGCACAGAACGAAAGCCAGATCGCACGCACGCCAGAAGCACTATCGGCTTCGTTCGCCGACATCGCGCGGCGCGTCGAGCCGGCGGTCGTCAACATCGACACTGTCAACTCACCCCAACAGACGGCGACGAAGGAAGGCGACAGCGACGAAGACGAGGACGACGACAGCAGCACGCCCTCCGACAATCCGTTGTTGGAGATGTTCAGGAAGCGGCAGCGCGAACAATCCCCGCGCGGAGTCGGCAGCGGCTTCATCATCGACCCGAAGGGGCTGATCCTGACCAATCAGCACGTCGTCGAGGGTGCGACCAGAATCATGGTCAAACTCCAGTCAGGCGAAGAATTGCGCGGAACCGTGATCGGCATCGACGAAGAGACGGATATCGCGGTCGTGCAGGTGAAGCCGTCGCGCCCTCTGCCTTTTGTGAAGCTCGGCAATTCTGACGACGCGCAGGTCGGCGACTGGGTGCTGGCCGTCGGCTCGCCGTTCGGGCTGGAGCAGACCGTGACCGCCGGAATCATCTCGACGCGGGAGCGGGGCACGCCGAACGGCTCGCCCTTCCAGCGTTTTCTACAGACCGACGCGGCGATTAATCGCGGCAACTCCGGCGGCCCGCTCGTCAATATGCGCGGCGAAGTGATCGGCATCAACTCGCAGATCGCGACGACGACCGGTGACTACAACGGTATCGGCTTCGCCCTGCCCGCGAACGAAGCGGGTTTCGTCTACCGACAGATTATGGACGCTGGCAAGGTGCAGCGCGGTTATCTCGGTATTCGGCCCGTATCGGTTAAGCCTGAGTTCGCGCGCGTGTACGGATTGGCGGAAGCCAAGGGTGCGATTGTCAACGACGTGGTCGACGCCCAGGGGCCAGCCGCCAAAGCGGGCATCCAGGCCAACGACATCATCGTCGAAATTAACGGGCGGCAGATCGCGAGCGACCAGGACTTGATCGCGAAAGTGGCGTCGATCCCGGTCGGCCAGACCGCGCAGGTCGTCTACCTGCGTGAAGTCGGCAGCAAGTTCGAGCGCCGCACCACCAGTGTCGTGATTGGTGAACGCCCGCTGCGTACTTCGTCGTCGCCTTTTTCGCGGACCCAGCCGCCTGCAACTGAAAAGTCGAAGGCGAAAGAGGTGCCGACGAGCGACCGCCCGCTACTCGGCCTGACACTCAGCGAGTTGACGCCGCAGATCGCGACCGAGCGGAATTTGAAGGATGTGCGCGGCCTGTTCGTCAAAGACATCGACCTCAACGGTTTGGCCTTCGACGCGGGCCTGCGTGGAGGGATGGTCATCCAGCGCGTTAACCGCGTGCCCGTCACCACGCTCGCCGATTTCGAGAAGGCCATCAACGCCCTCAAGCCCGGTGATGCGGTCGTGATGAACGTCGCCACCAATTACCTGGATCGCGTCACACAGATCATCATTCAGTTCACTTATCAATAACAGCCCGGAGTCCGAAGTTTAAAGTCCACAGCCTGGATTTGACTTCAGACTCCGGACTTTTGACTCTCGGACTCGAATCAATCATGGCCCAAGCGCGAAAAGCAGTCGGTCGAACGACGGCGAAGAAGAGCGAAGGGGCGGGCGCCGCGAAGGCACGCCTGTCCGTCAAGACGTATCACAATTATATCGACGGTGAATGGACGCGCGCATCATGCGGCGAGACGTTCGAGAACGTTAACCCGGCGGACACGCGCGACTGCATCGGGCGCTTTCCACTGTCGACCGTCGAAGATATGAGTCGCGCGATTGATTCCGCAAAGAACGCTGCTGACCGCTGGCGGCACACGCCCGCGCCGCGTCGCGCCGAGATGCTGTTCCGCCTCGGCGAGATTCTGATGCGCCACAAAGAGCGCTTCGCCGCCGAGATGACGCGCGAGATGGGCAAGGTTCTGAAGGAGACCGGCGGCGATGTGCAGGAGGCGATTGACTGCACATACTACACCGCCGGCGAGGGGCGCCGGCTGCACGGCTTTACGACGCCCGCCGAGATGCCCAGCAAGTTTGCGATGTGCGTGCGTCAGCCGGTCGGACTCTGTGGGTTGATTACGCCGTGGAACTTTCCGATGGCGATTCCGTCGTGGAAATTAATTCCGGCGCTGGTGTGCGGTAACACGGTCATCATCAAGCCCGCCGAGGACACGCCGCTCTCGACCTACAACCTTGTCAAAGCGTGCGAAGAGGCGGGCATCCCGAAGGGCGTCGTCAACATGGTCACCGGCGATGGCGGGACGGTCGGCGCGGCGCTCGCGAGCCACCCGGCGGTGCGCCTCATCTCATTCACCGGTTCGACCGAGACCGGGCGCGTCGTCGCTTCGGCCTGCGCCGAGCGCAACGCGATTTGCTCGCTTGAGATGGGCGGCAAGAACGTCATTATCGTGATGGACGACGCCGACGTTGACCTCGCGGTGGAAGGCGCGGTGTGGGGCGCGTTTGGTACGTCAGGGCAACGCTGCACCGCGTCGTCGCGTGTCGTCGTCCACAAAAAAGTCTACAGGAAATTCACGCAGAAGTTGGTCGAGCGAGCTAAATCTTTGCGCGTCGGTAACGGCGCCGATCCGCAAACCGAGATGGGGCCGGTCATCAACGCCGACGCGGTACATAAAATTCTCGGCTACATCGAAACGGGGCAACGAGAAGACGGTGCGACACTTGCGACCGGCGGCAACCGACTCGACGCGGGCGAGTACGCGCACGGCTACTTCATCGAGCCGACAGTTTTCTCGGACGTGGCGCCGGGGATGCGCATCGCGCAGGAAGAGATATTCGGCCCAGTGACGGCGGTGATTCCGACCAACTCGCTCGAAGAGGCGGTCGAGATTGCGAACGGCGTGCGCTATGGTTTGTCGGCAGCGATTTACACACAGGACGTGAACCGCGCCTTCCGCGCGATGGAAGAGATGTACACCGGCATCTTCTACGTCAACTCGTCGACCATCGGCGCCGAAGTGCATCTGCCGTTCGGCGGCACAAAGGCGACCGGCAACGGCCACCGCGAAGCGGGCACGCAGGTCTTAGACATCTTTACCGAATGGAAGTCAGTCTACGTCGATTACAGCGGCAAGCTGCAACGCGCGCAGATTGATGTCGTCGAGCCACAGTAGAATCGGAGTCGCCACAACCTGACTTATGTCCCCGCCCCAAAGTTATTGGCAGGCTTCCCTGAAGCAAAGCCTGTCAAACGCAAAACACCCGTTGAGGGCGGCGGAGGGTTGCGCAAAAGATGGAAAGATGACAACGGCAAAATTTATGAGTGGGACAGCCGGCATGGTGCGGTCGAGGTCTATGACAGCGCCGGCAGACATCTCGGCGAGTATAATCCTGACACCGGCGAGCAACTTAAAGCGGCAATAGCAGGACGGGCGGTAGAACCTTGAGCAACTCTCAAATAACCGAAACGATTAGCGCGACGCCGGGTGTGGCGTTGGTTGAGCGAGTTATGACTGTCTTCGACAATGAGACGGAGCGTCTTGTCACGGAGTACCCGCTGGACTCATTTGATCTTAAAGATTTCAAGCACCAGTTCGCCGTCACGGACGATGATGATCCGCTGATGTACAACGTCTACCCGGTAGCGCCGAAAGACGGCGGATTTGTGTCGAAGTATCTGAATGGAGAAGTCGTTTTTGATTTCGACAAGAACGCATACTTCATCGAATGCTACGATGCCGGGTGACAAATTGGCGGTTGGGCAGAATGGGCGCCACCGTCCGAGACGGTCGAAGCCACCAGCACTAAATATCAGAATTGGAGATTGAAAAGTGATTGTCGGACTTCCGAGAGAGATTAAAGACAACGAGTACCGTGTCGGCCTCGTGCCCGCTGGGGTGCGGGCGTTGACCGACGCCGGGCACAGGGTCGTCGTCGAGCGTGACGCGGGCGCCGGATCGGGCTTCGAGGACGCTCTCTACGAGCGTGCCGGCGCGACCATGCTCGGCACCGCCGACGAGGTCTGGCGGCAGGCCGAGATGATCGTCAAAGTTAAAGAGCCGATCCAACCCGAATACGGACGGATGCGCGAAGGGCAACTCCTCTTCACATACCTCCACCTCGCGCCCGCCGGTGAGTTGACGAAGCAACTGCTCGAACGCAAAGTGACCGGCATCGCCTATGAAACAATTACTGACAAGCGCGGCACGCTGCCACTTCTGACGCCGATGTCTGAAGTCGCCGGGCGGATGTCGATTCAGGTCGGCGCGCAGTATCTTGAAAAGATGGGCGGGGGACGCGGCGTGCTGTTAGGCGGTGTGCCGGGCGTACCGGCGGCGCGGGTCGTCATCATTGGCGGCGGCGTCGTCGGCACCAACGCCGCGAAGATCGCCGTCGGGATGGGCGCGCACGTCACGATCATCGACAACAACCTCGACCGCCTGCGCGAACTCGACGACATTTTCCTGTCGCGCATCACCACGCTCGCGTCAAGCGCCTACGCAATTCACGAAGCCGTGTCGCACGCCGACCTGATTATCGGCGCGGTGTTGGTGCCCGGCGCGGCGGCCCCGAAGCTGGTGACGCGTGGAATGCTGAAGGATGTGCCGAACGGCGCGGTGATTGTCGATGTCGCGGTCGATCAGGGCGGCTGCATCGAGACGACGCACCCGACGACCCACTCCAACCCGACCTTTTACGTCGAAGGTGTGCTGCACTACTGTGTCGCCAACATGCCCGGCGCGGTGCCGCGCACTTCAACTTTCGCGCTGACCAACGCGACGCTGCCGTATGTCCTCAGACTCGCCCGCCACGGATTTCTCGCCGCCATCGCGAGCGACGAGGGATTGAAGGAGGGCGTCAATACCTACGCCGGGAAACTCACTTACGAAGCGGTCGCCACCGCGCAGGGGTTGGAGTACACGCGGCTTGACGCGCTGCTCGGCGTCGCAAAATAAGCGGCGACTAACATCCGACATCTAACATCTATTTCCTGTCATGTACGAGTTTGCTGTCACACCCGCCGTCACCCAAATCCGCCGGCGCGGAGTTGAAGTCACGGACGTGACGCCCGCGAGCCTCGCCGCCGAGTTGGAGTTAGAGGCGGGCGACCGGATCATTAAAGTCAACGGCCGCGCGGTGCGCGACTATCTGGATTTCCGCTTTCAAACGGGCGGCGAGACCGAGCTTGTTCTAAACGTTCTCAAGAAAACCGGCGAAGAGTGGGAAATTGAAATCGACCGCGACGAGGGCGAAGATTTCGGTCTCGCGTTCGAGAACATCATGCCGCGCCAGTGCGCCAACGAGTGCCTGTTCTGCTTCTGTAAAGGTAACCCGCCGGACGCGCGCCCGGCGCTCTCGTTCCGCGACGAAGATGTGCGCCTCTCGTTCCTCTACGGTAACTACACGACGCTTACTTCAATCACCGAACAAG
>JACDEG010000662.1 GCA_013816505.1 Pyrinomonadaceae bacterium
TCGTTCTCTTGCGGCTCCCGGACGGTGGTTGAACTCGCGTAGGTCGCGCCCCGCCTGTAAGCCGAGAGGCACCAGCCTGGCGCCGATGCTTAGGCCGATGCCAGATGCTCCGGCGGCGAGGATGCCGCCAACCAGAAGTAATGGGTCCATGAGTGTTGTCTCCTTTCGGTTAGCGTAGCCACAAGCGTGGCGGTTGCCTGAGGCCATCGACGGCCAGGGCGCGCCGCTCGCGCGGATGCGAGACTGCGGCGCGCAGCGTGTGCTGAAACCAATGCGGTCGACGCCCGATGCGGATGTAGTTGAAGAAGGCGATGCTCACCAGCAACGCCCCGCAGCCGGTGAACAACCAGACCGGCACCACCCCAATCTTCAAGCGGAGAAAGAACGGCACGAGGTAGCCGATGAGCGTCGCGGCGAGCACAAACTTCCAGTCCGAGCTGACGACAAAGAAGCGCACCACCGGCAGATAAATCTTTGAGCGAACGGGCCGCAGTCGCATACCGTCAACCTCTCATCTGAAAGTTGCTCAGGGACTGAAACGCCAATCAGGAGAGAGCGACCGGAGCGCGCTCCCGTCCCTGAGCGAATCGTGAACCGCGCCGAAGTTCAGTATTGCGGCAACGGCGGCGGAGTATCGTTGATGACATCGTTGACAAGCGCGACGATGCCGGCGAAGCCGAGCGCGCACGCACCGCCAACCATCTGTCGGCCCCACGCGCGATCAAACATCACGTTGTAGATGCCCCACCCGATGCCGCCAATGCCGAGGCCGAGTAGGACCCATACGCCAATGTCGAGGGCGGTTTTGAACGCGTTAATGGGGTTCGATGAGTTGCCGCCAAGGGTGGCACCCTGAGTCTGCGCCAACACCGGATCAACCACTACGACGGCGATCATCAGCAGGGTTAGACCCAAGAGCAGCACAGGTTGAGCGAGGCGGACAAGGACTGCCGCGTGGATTGCGCGCTGTCCGAACGAAGCGACCAGCGAGCGCCGGAACACTTCATCAGGAACAGCGCCGCGCGCGGCCACGACACGTAGTTTCTGCTGTTTGAACATAAAGGTCTCCTTACCTGTTGGTATCTTTTGAAGTAGTCCGGCACGTCACATTGAAGCTTGTAGTTGCCGAACAGCGGTTTCAGCAAAGCTCATTACAAAGCTTGTGCCAGAAGCTAAAATTTCTGGTGGCGGCACTACCTTTGCTTCACCTGGCTGACTCACTGGTCAGAGTAAGGAGCAGGAATGGATGCGAAGATGCATAATGCTACAAGCTGTCTGGCTGATCGTGTTGACAGCCATGACAAGCGCGGAAGCGCAAGAGCCGGGCGTCAGAGAAAGGGCACGGCAGTATGAACCGTTGATTGCAGCTTCGGCGGTAAGACACGGCGTTGATCCGCGGCTGCTGTGGACGATTGCTTATCTGGAGTCGAGATTTCGCCCCGCAGCAATCAGCTACAAGGACGGCAAGCCATGCGCCTATGGCATGATGCAATTCGTGCCGGCGACAGCCGCCAGATACGGCTTGGTGAACCCGCATGACCCCGGGCAAGCGATTGATGCGGCAGCCCGCTATGTGCGTGATTTAACCCGCAGGTTTAACGGCGATACGAGATTGGTGCTGGCGGCTTACAACAGCGGTGAGGGGACGGTAGAGGCTTATCTAATGGGCCGCAAACTTGTATTGCCGACCGGCAAAATCATCAACGGCGCGGGACTCAAGACCGATGGTGTGCCGCCATACCGGGAGACACAAGGGTATGTGTCGGGTGGCACCGCGATCTACCACAACATCAGTGCCATAGGCATCTTCAGTGAAAAGCAAAAAGCGCCCGCACCGGCGACAGCACAATTAACATCACCGCCTGGCAATGCTGTGCCAGAAGAAGCGGAGCGCAGTCTATACATGACTCCTATGACTGTCTCCACGAAGCTGACAGCAGAGCCGAAAGAACTGCCAATCACTCCGCCAATATCCGCACGAGCTGAGCAGACGCGCTCAATCTACATTCCATAATTTTATCGAGTTGGTCAGTAGCGACTGCTGCCTGTGCTGATTTTGCAGCGCGGGCAAACAGCTTTTTTAAGCCTCTGTAAAACTTTTTCAGCCGACAAATGTGTAGAGGAAAGCGCAATGTGTCGGGAAACCCGACACATTCTGGAGAAACAGCCCAAATGTGTCAGGGCAGACCGACACATTTGAAGAAAAGAAGTGAAAAGTGTCGGTTATCCCGACGCTTTCACTCTTGCTTTGTGCTTCCCTGGAGGTCTGAGCAGTGACCATGTGTGGCTCAGTCGTCGTCGCTCCGTCAGACAAAATGCTTGATGTGCGGATGATCGGCGCGATGCGCCAACGACTCCGCGTTTTCTTGTCAGCTACAAGGCATTCGACTTAGCCAAGAGCGCTCGCGCGCAGTTGCCTATCTGCTCTGTTACACCGCCACAACTGAAATTCACAAACATGATAACAGCCGTCGCACACGCTTGCCTCCAGCGTGGCATACCTCTTGTTAAGTTCGCCTACCAAGCATGAAGTAGCAGACCGAGCCGCACGAGGACACTTGTATGACCCAACGAGTACGCAAGCTCCGAGACTTCTTAGCAGAGTTCGTTGACGAACACGCCATCGCCGGTGGAGACGAGTTGTTGCTCGATGTGACGCCGGAGGAAGCCGAAGACTTGGGGCTGTTCTTTGTCCGGGGGATGTGCGGGTGGATGCAGGGGCTGCAAAGGGTGCGTCAGCAGCGGAACGCAACCGACACATACGGGGGCGCGGCGGATGAAGATGTCGCAGGGGATGAGGATGTCGCAGGTGTCAGCGAAGCGGAAACTGAGTTTGTTCAATAAACAATTAGCAGCTTGGAAGGACATCCATGAGCAGCAACGCAGAAACATTAAATATGCCGATGTATGAAGCGGCCACAGCCGAGCCGCCCGATCAAGTCTTCCCAGTGCCACAGGCCGCAGCGAATCATACGGTGCCGCTTTATCGCGATCCATCGGACGTGCGCACGATCCTCAGCCTCGCCGTTGCCGGCATCGTACTCGTCCTCGTCGTGCTGCTGCTCGCCGGAGCATTGATCTACCAACTCACCAGCAGCCCATCTCTCGTGGTCGTGG
>JACDEG010000200.1 GCA_013816505.1 Pyrinomonadaceae bacterium
GCCCTGCGTGTCCCCGACGAAGCTGGAGATGGTGGCCGCGAGAAAGTCGGCGGCCTCATCAAAATCTCCGGCCTTCTTCGTCGTGGTGCCGCCAGCCCGAATCTGCCCGCCGGTCAGAAACGCGAGCCCCTCTCGGCCCGCCGGTTCGAGATAGCTGCCGGTGCGGACCATCACTGAGACGTTGACGAGCGGCAAATCATGATCTTCGACGAGGTACGCCACCGCTCCGTTCGACAGCACGCGGCGGTATTTGTCGCGCTTCGGCGGAGAGTATTCGAGCGGGCTGTATTTCAAATCCTTCGGATGCGCCGGAATCCCCGCACTAGTCTGCGCCGGCGTCGCACCGGACGTAACTGCCGGAGTTGATGTGCTTTGCTTCGTCGACGGCGTCGCGCGTTGCGGTTGTGTCGCGCGCCGCTGTTGTGCGAGGACAAGGCTCGCCGGTGACAGCGCGACGAGGACCAGCGTCAGGAATATGGAAAGTGTCGTGTGGTGATCTCTCTTCGCCATTACTTCGCTCCTTCAATCTGCTTCAGACGATCCTCAAGCAGCTTCTTGATAACCTTCATCATGTCCTGTTTGTCGGCGGGGGCGGACGCGCCCTGCTGCTCGATTTGCCCCATCATCGCTTTAACCTTCTCGACCGGCATCTGTGCGATTGCGCCGCGCATCTGCCCGACCTGCGTCTTCTCTTGATCGTCGAGTCCGGTCATCAGCGGGTCGTCAGCGCCGGCGCTTTTCTTCGTGTAGTAGATGGCGACCGTCCGATTCTCCGGCGTGAAGTAGGCGTTGGCGACGCGCTTGACATCTTCCGCGGTGACGGCCTGCACGCGCGCCGGGTCGGTGTTGAGCGTCTCCCACCCGCGGTTCGCGTCGCGCAGCAGCAGTTGCACCATCAGCGCGAAGTTCGATTGCAAGCGACGGAAATCTCCGGCGGCGTTCTGGTTCTTGACCTTCTGCAACTCCTGTTCGCCAACCGTCTCCTGCTTCAGCCGCTCGATCTCTTTCGTCAGCGCCTGCTCGACCTCTTCCGGCGTGCGCCCCGGTTTGGAGACGCCCGTCAATTCGAAGAGTCCTTCGTACTTGCGACCGTCCTGCGACGCGCCCGCGCTGTTGGCGACGCTCTGCTGTTCGACCAGGGATTTATAGAGTCGGCCTGTTCGACCATTAAGGAGGTCGGCGAGGATGTTCAACGCGAAGTCGTCTTTGTGTCCATCGGGGATGGTGTGATAGCGCACCCTGACCTGCGGGTTTGTTTCGGCATAGGCGACCATCCGCTTCTCGGCGAGTTGCTTCATCTCCTGCGTGCGCACTGGCTCCGGCTCGCGCGGCCCGCGCGGCAGGCGCCCGAAGTATTGCTTCGCGAGTTCGGTGGCGTGCGCCGGGTCGAAGTCGCCGACCAGGCAGGCCGTCAGATTGTTCGGCGCGTAGTTGACGGCGAAGTATTCGAGCGCCTCTTCGCGCGTGATGCCGTCAAGGTCGCTCGGCCACCCGACGACCGGCCAGCCGTAGGGCGACGACTGCCAGAACATCGACTCGAACATCTCGTCGAACTTACCCGTTGGCGTGCTCTCGGTGCGCAACCGGCGCTCTTCGTAAACCACGTCACGCTCGGCGTAGAACTCGCGAAAGACCGGGTTCAGCAACCGGTCCGATTCCATCCAGAACCATAACTCGAGTTTGTTTGCCGGGACGTTGATGAAGTAGACGGTGAAGTCGTGGCTGGTCCCGGCGTTCATCCCAGACGCGCCGGCGGTCGTGTAGATGCGGTCGAACTCATCTTTAATCATCAACTCGCGCTCGCGCTTCGTCATCTCGTCGAACCTGACGAGCAGTTGCTGGTGGCGCGCCGTGCGGTACTGCGCATCTTTCGCGTCACTGATTTCGCCGAGCCGCTGACGGCGCATCAACTCGCGCTGCTCGCGCTGTAACTCGGCGCGGACGCGATCCATTTCCGCGATGTGGCTTAGGTTGGCCGCGATGTCTTTCGTGCCAATCGCGCGCGTGCCTTTGAACATCATGTGCTCGAAAAGGTGCGAGAGGCCGGTGATGCCGGGGCGCTCGTTGACCGAGCCGACGCGCGCCACCCAACCGACCGCGACGTTTGGGTCGCCCTTGCGCTGAACCATCAGCACCTTCATGCCGTTGTCCAAAACAACTTCCTGCACCGGAACTTTTTGCGCCCCCGCAATGTGCGCGCACAAGAGTATTGCCACGACACAAAAAGAAATCCTCTTCATATTTTATCCTCGGTTTTAAGCGGACGAAACTGTTCTTTGGTTTTCAATAGCGGTTTGTTTGTAGCCGGAATACCGTCGCAAAGTTTTCGGGGAGTATCGCGCGAGGCTCCAGAACGAAAACATGATACCAGCCGCGGGGTCTCATTTCTAAGCCGTCGGTGGTCACGAGAAAAGCCTCTCAACGGTCGTACATAATTAAAAACCGGCACTCAACGGAATTCGATGGATTCATCTTCTCGGTTGGATGGTGATTTCGTTCCGGGCTTTGATTCGGTGACGGCGCTTATGGTTGTTGCTGCGGCTGTCCCTCGTCCGATGGCGGCGCGCCCTCTTCAACTCCGCTGTCAGGCTCGTCAACGTCATCCTCAAGCTCGGCGTCCGGGGTCGCGCCTGGAACAGCGCCTTCAGTGTCCGGCGTGGGCGCGCCTTTTTGTTCGCGGATGCGCAGCACGGCGGCGTAGTCGTCCTCGTAGATTTTTTCGAACCAGCCGCTGTCAAGCGCTTTGAAGTAGAAGTCGTCGTGCACCTCTTCCTTGTCGCTGAAGACGTAGCGCGCGCCGAAGCGTTCGCGGATCACAGGCCCGGCGTCATAGTTGTTTTTGCCAAGGGTAATCTCGACGTAGAGCTTCGACAACTCCGGATTCTGGTTGAGCAGATAGGTCGGGTCGAGGCCAGTTGCGTAGACGTGATCCGTGTCGTAGAAGAAGACTTTCGGGAAGTCGTCCCAGTCGGTGTTAAAGACCATCTCGCCCTTCGGCACGTTGGCGCGCACCCATTCCATTGCGCCGCGATAGGCAGCCGGGGGCTGGTCATTGCTGATCTCACGCGCGACCCCGGTGACGTTGCCGATCATCGGAATCGACAGCGCCGCCGCCGCGACCCCGGCCAGCGCCATTTTCCAATACTCGCGGCGGCGCGTCTCGTCGGAGACTTTGGGTCGTTCGTGGCGATCAAGAAATGGCTGCAACTCGTCCAGCACGACGGCGGACAATCGCGCGCCGACGGCGCGGCGCTCGCCCTCCAGAAGCGGTTGTAGCGAGAACGCCGCGAAGAGCACCGCGAACGGCGGCCAATACTCGACGAAGCGACGCGACCGCGCGGTGATGATCAGCAAGATGGTCGAGAAGACGAGGAAGAAGAGTGTCCGCGCGGCGCGCTTTTTGTCCGTTCCGTCGAACGCGACGTAGCCGACCAGCATCGCCGCGAACGCGACCAGACAGCTTCCGAGCAGGTACCAACTTTCATACGGATACCACTCCATCCCGACGCTGGTTGTGAACTCGGTTGCCTTGGCCTTCATCAGCAGGTGGGCGACGAAGAGGCGTACGTTGTCGGGGAAGTACGGGTTGATGACGAAGCCGGCGACGGTGCCGATGGCGGTCGCGAGCGGTGCGACGAGCGTGCGCCGGATGAACTTCGGGTCGGTGTGCCACTCGCTCCACATCACGACGCCCGCCCAGATCACCGATGCCGCGCACAGCATCACGAACAGGCTGTACGTCCAGACATAGAGGAACGCGAGCGGCGCCAGCAGCCAGTACCGTCGCTCAAACAGCAGGTAGATACCGGCCACCATGAAGATCAACGAGACGCTCTGCGCGCGCGTCATGCTGAGGCGGTACAGGAATGGCGCGGAGCAACCCAGCAGCGCCACCAGCCAGACCGGCGGATAACTGACGCGGTAACGCAGAATCAACCAGTAGCACGCCAGCACGCCGAGCGTACCGAACAGCGCCGCCGCGGTCTTCGCACCGAGCCGGAGGTCGCCAAACCATGTGAACGGAATCAGCAGAAAGTGAAACAGCAGGTGATGGTCGACGTAGTCCTGCGGGTTAAGGGTCGTCAGTGGCAGGTACGGGAATGCCGGCGGGAATTTCCCGGCGAGCATGCCCTCCCACAGCAGACGACTCCAACGGATGTGGTAGTAGCCGTCGACGTCGAGAATCGCGTCGGTGGAAAACTGCAGATAGAAAAAGACTACGCCGGCGGCGATTGCGCCGATAAGCAGTTGCAGAGAGCGCGTCAACACGCCCGACCCGGCGCGGCCCCGCTCATCGCGGCGCGCGACCTCTGATTCTTCGACGGAATCGGTGAAGACGTTCTCCATACAGTCCGGCGTTCCTCCCCCTTAGGATTGAAGACAAAATACATTCACCACTGAATACGCCGAGGACGCCGAGCATACCCAGCTTTTACCTGATTGATGATGCTGTCTTGCATTTCTCCGCGCCCTCTCGCGTCCTCGGCAGTGAAATGCGGGTGAAGTTATTTTAGTTTCAATCAGAAAGTGATGTTTGCGGTGGTCCGAAATCCGGCGACACCTTAGCACGAAGGCGCGCCACGCCAGAAGTGTGCCCGCCCGTTAAATCATCCGGCGAAATCAGCTCATGCGACGGACGGCGAGAATGGTCAAACGGGACCCGATGCGGGTGGTGCCTCGTCAACGTGGGGCGCGGCGGGTGGCGGCGCGCTTGCGACGCGGGCGTGCCGGCGGGGGCAGCGTGGAGGATGTGGCGGGCGATAGCGATGCGGACTCGGTTGCCAATCGCTCTTGTTCCTCTCGCATCAGTTGGCCGATTATTTCCTGGAACTGCGGGATCAATATCTCGCTGCTTTTCTGCATCGAGTCGGCGAACAACTGCGGCATCACCGTGATGCTTTTGCGGCCCGTCGGCGATTGGTAAAAAGTAATCAGGTCGCGCAACTCGCCTTCGGTGAAATGCTTGTCGTAGACAGTGTAGCTGATGTCCTCCATCAGCTTGGCGAAGTCCACCTGCTGCTTGAACAGTTCCCTGAAACGGTCGCCGCTGCGTTTCGCACTCTCCATCATTTTCCTTCGCCATGCCTCGTCGGCGGGCGGCGAGTGTCCGTCGCCTTTGAACAGCGTCTCCGAAATCAGCTTGGCGACCTGCTGCTGCTGTTGGTCCATGATTGAGTTCATCACCGCCTCCGAAGTTGCCCGCGCGTTGGTGACGGTCAACAGTTCTTTGATGAGCGCCTGCTTCTCGGCGGAGATGTCGTTGCTCTGCGCAGTAACGGCGTTGGCGGTCAGAATTAAAGAACACAAAACAAGTCCCGCTTTAATCAAACTACTGAACATGCGTTTCTCCTTACTGGAAATCTTCCACGGTGCGGGTCTGAAGAGTTCGGACACGAAGATGAACTGAGGGTCAGCATCCTGTCCGAAGCGGTTTTAACCGATGGTCGTCATCAACGGGACGGGCCGGCGGCGTAAAGCTCGAAGAGTTTCGCTTCAAGGTCGGAGATCTGAAACGGTTTGTCGATGCTGGCGTCGATCAGCGAAGGCGGGGGCGTGCCGCCGGGAATCGACTGGCCATAGCCGGTGGCGAGCACAATGAGTGTGCCGGGGGCGCGGCGGCGGACCTCGGCGGCGAGTGTTAACCCGTCCATGCCGGGCATCGCGAGATCGGTAATCATCACGTCGAACTGGCCGTTGTCGTTGAGCGCCTGCAATGCTTCGCCGGCGCCGGCGACCATCGTCACATGCTGGCCCAACTCGGTAAGAATCTCGCCGAGCACTTCGCGCACCGTCTCTTCGTCCTCGACGACGAGCACCCGGCGCGGCGGCAACCCGGCGCTGTGGGCGGCGGGAATCAACGGCCCTGCGTCCTGCGTCTGCGGAAAGCGAATGATGAATGTCGCGCCGTGGCCGACTTGGCTGCGGACATCAATCGTGCCGGCGAGGCGCTGGATGATGCCGTAGCTGACGGCGAGGCCGAGGCCGGAACCTTGCGGTCCTTTAGTCGTGAAGAACGGCTCGAAGATGCGTTCGCAGAGCGCGGCGGGGATGCCCTCGCCGGTGTCGCCGACCTCGACCACGATGAAGCCAGCGTCCCGGCTGACGCGAAAGTTGATGCTGCCGCCGGAGGGCATCGCGTCGAGCGCGTTGAAGATCAGGTTGACGATTACCTCGCGGATCTCGGAGGGGTTCGCCGCAATCTCGTCACCGCCCTCACAAGTCGACACGAAGTTGATGGTGTAATGCAACCCTTGCGCGCGGGCGTCGTCCTCCCAGCGGGTGCGCGTCAACTGAATGGCGTCGTTAATCAGCCGCCCGATGGACACGCCGGGTATGTGCTCGCCCGGCGCGCGGCGCGCGAATGTCTGGATGCGGCGCACGGTCTCGGCGGCGTCGAGCGCCGCAGTCTCGATCACTTCAAGGTCGCGCCGCTGCTTCTCGATGGTCACGGCGCGCAGCAGCAGTTGCGTGCGTCCGAGGATGGCGGCCAGCGAGTTGTTGAAGTCGTGCGCGACGCCCGCCGCGAGTTGCCCGATGCTGCGCATCTTGTCGCTTTCCGCCTCCTGGTCGGCGCGCTCCAGTTCGCGTTCGAGCAGCCCGACGTTCTCAATGGCAACCGCCGCGAGGTTGGCCGCCATCCGCATCGCTGTCACGTGCTCCGGCTTGAAGGCCGCCACCTCCGCGCTCTGCACCTCGACGGCGCCGAGCGTCCGGCCCATGAAATTCATCGGCACCGCAAGCGACGAGCGTGGCCGCCGAACGTCCGTGTCGAACCCGACATCGACGGTCGGCTGGTTCGTGACGGCCGTCAGGTAATCGTCTTCGATGACGATTTGTCCGGTTGCCACCGCGCGGCTGTGCGGGCTGTCGGTGATCGGCAGCGGCGGCAGCGTCGTCCAATCGACCTCTTCTCCTGCGCTCCATGCATAGACCGCCGTGCGCTCGTTATTGTGCGGGTCATGGAGCGAGATGAAGATGCCGATGCACGGCGTCGACGCCATGGCGAACTCGCGCAGCGCGTGGAAGATGGCGTGGAGGCCGCGTGCCGTGCCGAAGGTTTGCGACAGCGACTCAAGGCGGTCGAGCAGGCGCTCGTACTCGGTGATCGCGCGCTGCTCGGCGACGCGCAGTGCCTCCTCGACGATCTGCCGTTCGGTGATGTCGGTGACCAGCACGAGGCGCGCCGGTCGACCGGCGAGGTCAATCGAGTGCGACGCGATCTCGACTTGAATGAGCGAGCCGTCTTTTTTGCGGTGGCGCCACGGTCCCGCATGGTTGAGTCCGCGTGATCGGCGCTCGGTTACTTTGAGCAGCGCGGGAATATATTCGGCGGGACGAATGTCAAGGATCGTCATGCGAAGGAATTCTTCGCGGGTGTAGCCATAATGTTTGATCGCGGCGTCGTTGACGTCGAGGAAGGCGTGCGTGTCCACCGCGTAGACCCACATCGGCTGCGGGTTGTTTTCGAACAGCGCGCGGTACGGGTCTTCGGCGTCGCGCGAAGGCGATAGTCCCGGTTCCTTCTTTTCGTCGTCGCGCTCCATAAGAATGGGGGCAGTCCGCTGTGAGTTGGTGAAAGCGTCTGCGGTGGGCGGCTGCACGACGGCGGCACCCGCAGGTTCAGCTTCGCAATTGCCTAATGAGATCGATGAGGTCCATCAGGTTGATCGGCTTAGTCAGAAAGGCGTCGAACCCTGATTCGAGGGCGCGCTCGCGATCATCGTACATCGCGAAACCAGTCATCGCAATCAGCGGCACCGAGACGTAGTTGTCGAGTGACCTTAGTGCCATCGCCAACTCGTACCCGCTCATCCCCGGCATCCCGATGTCCGACACCACGACGTCGAAATCTTCGCTGCGCGCCTTTTCCAGCGCGTCGGGCGCGGTGAGCACAGCCGCCACATCGTACCCGGTGTAGCGCAGCAGCATCGTGATCATCTCCGTCACGTCGGGCGCGTCGTCAACGACCAACGCGCGCGGTCGACGCTTACCCTCAGCTGGGATGTCGTCGGCGAGCGGCGTACGGTCCGGCGGCGACGGCACTTCGTCGTGTGCCGAGAACCGACTGGCGAATGCGTTGCGGAAAAAGGCGGCGGGCCCATTAAACCCGCTCGGTGTCAGAGAGCCTGTCAGCATCGTCCATTAGCCTTTCAAAGCGGTGATGCGAAAGTGGCGCCTGACCCGGCGGCCGTGATCTCGGATAACGCCCCCGGCGTTGAATGAACCGCTTTCGTCACTCAACTTGTCCCACTTGTTGAGCCACGCGCCGCCATGTTATTGACCTGACGGTTGGTGACGGATACGACTATATCAAAACACACCGCGGCGGAGGCGCGCAATACCTCTCGCTTTCGACCTGCGGAGCATCGTTTTGGTAGCCGCGCCCGGCGAAAAATCGTGTGAGATGCAGTGACTCTCATCAGAGACTGTGACGTGTGCCGCCGCCTCGTTCGCGGAAACGGTTGGGGCGGTTCGCCCCCGCGAAATAATTCTGCTAGTCTCATGTTTCGTCTCCGAAAAACATGACCTGAAGGCGGACGTTTAATTTGTATCCGGCCGGCAACCTCTTCATCCCCATTGAGCACGGCGGCCTCGAAGCGGTCCTTAAGGAGCCGCGCGCCGCCGCCGGAGAATCTTCAGTCTCTCCGCACGGCGTCGCGCTTGTTTTGCACCCGCACCCGCTGCACGGCGGCACGATGCACACCAAAGTGGTCTTTCGCGCGGCGCGCGCTTTGAACGACGCCGGCCTCGTCGCGCTACGCATCAACTTCCGCGGCGTCGGCCAGAGCACCGGCACGCACGACCACGCGCGCGGCGAACAGGATGACGCGCGCGGCGCGCTCGACTACTTAACAAACACCTACCCGAATCTACCCGTGACGCTCGCCGGGTTTTCGTTCGGCGCGCGCGTCGGCCTCGAAGTCGGAATCGCGGATTCGCGCGTCGCCAACCTGATCGGCATCGGCACGCCTCTTAACATGTACGACTTCACATTTCTGAGTGCCTGCCGCAAGCCGCTGCTGCTCGTCCACGGCCAGCGCGACGAGTTCGGCGACGCCGGAAAGTTACAGGAGTTGGCCGATCAACTTCCCGCCGAAGCGCACACGCGCGTCGCGATTGTTCCCGGCGCCGGCCATTTTTTCGAGGGGATGTTAGACGAGATGAGCCGCGTCATTCGCGCATGGGCGGAAGAAATAAGGATGAAGGATGAGGGATGAAGGGAAAGGTAGATGTTTTCCGTTGTTGATGTTTTTGTCCTTAACGGTGTTGACGAACGCGTTTATTAGTTGTCCTGCTTCGACTCGTCCCTGGCATTACACGGGCTTCATTCAGAGAGGCGAGAAAAAGTGGCGGAAGAAGATCAGGCGCGAGTGGAGAAGGATTTGATTTTCATCCCTCATCCCTCAAGAGTCTCTCAACCTTCTTCTGTGTAGAGCCGGTCGATGACGTCTCGGTACTTTTCGTCGACGATGCGCCGTTTGACTTTCATCGTCGGGGTCAGTTCGCCGCCCTCGATGGTCATCTCGTGTTCGAGAAGGGCGACTTTTTTGACGCGCTCGTACTTCGATAATCCATCGCAGAGCGCGTCGACTTGTCGCTGAACGACGTCAATGATGCGCGGGTGGCGGATGAAGTCGGCGGGCGTTTTGATGTCGAGGTTTTTAAGCTGTGCATACGAGCGGAGTTGCTCCCAGTTCGGAACGATCAGCGCGGCGGGGAACTTGCGACCGTTGCCGACGAGCACCACTTGATTGACGAAGGGCGACTGCTTCAGACGCTGCTCGATGGGCTGCGGCGCGACGTACTTGCCGCCGGAGGTTTTGAACAATTCTTTCTTGCGATCCGTGATGCGCAGGAATCCATCGGCGTCGAGCGTACCAATGTCGCCTGTCTTGAACCATCCGTCGGCGGTGAACACGGCGCGCGTCGCGTCAGGCTGGTTGTAGTAACCGCGCATTACGTTCGGCCCGCGCGTTTCAATCTCGCCGTCCTCGGCAATGCGCACCTCGACGTTGCGGATGGGCCGCCCGACGGTGCCGACCCGGTTGTCTTCGAGCGTCCCGGCGGCGATCACCGGCGAGGTTTCCGTCAGGCCATAGCCC
>JACDEG010000201.1 GCA_013816505.1 Pyrinomonadaceae bacterium
GCTTGATTGTAGTCTTAAACTCAATCTGGAGGCATGTTTATGAAATGTGTCCCGGCTTCAGGTTCATCAGACCAACTTAAAGGTCATGATGAACGAGACAAAAGCCCTATGTTTATTGGCTTTTGAGAAAAGTGTCTACGATGTCGTGACACCCCAGCTCAATTAAACTGTCCATGATGTCGTGACACTTTTGTGTCCACGATGTCGTGACACCCAACAATTACACATTAGTGCTTAATATCCACGACCAACCGTGCCAGGTTAGAGAGTGGTCGAGTGTTACCGCGCCGACCGCTTTACTTAAATCGCTCAAGTCCGTCATCGCCACTTGCAGGTTCTCAACTTTAGCCGCCCAAATCGCCAACGACTCGACGCTGCCAACTGCTACGCTGACCTTACCTCCCGCTGTCTGCGCTTCCTTCGTCTCCGCGCCTTCGACGCTCAACTTTCGGGCGAGTTCTGGTGACAACAAGAATGTTCTCGCCCCCGTATCGAGAACGAAATCGTATGCCCCTTCACTGTTGACGTGAATGGGGACGAGGATCAGCGGCTGTGCGGCTCCGGCTAATCAGAAGTTGACTTCAGAAAGCATTGCGGTTTCTCTGCCGATCAAAGTTTGCGAATCACATTTTCTTTAAACGCGCCGTGCAGTTAATAGTTATGGACTTACCTTGTATGATGCTACTGACTGAAAGGAGAAACCGAAGTGAGCGAAAAACAGGAAGACGCTAATTTGATCCTTCGACTTTATGAATTGCGGCGTGAGGAAACAATGCGTAAGGCACGCTACTGGTTCATCACAAACTTTAATCCGCAGTGTACACAAGACATCCTTAACGTCCTCGCCGACGAACACAGCGCCGATTTCCGCATGGTCGCGTCGTACTGGGACATGGCGGCGACGTTCGTCAATTACGGCGCGATTGATGAAGAGATGTTCAACGACATCAACACAGAGCATATTGCTATCTACGCCAAGCTCCAGCCGTTCCTCGCAGAGATTCGCCAGATTCCGGGCGTGCCGCCGTATTTCTATCTGAAGAATCTTGAGTCGTTAGTGTTGAGGATGCCCGACGCGCATGAACGGATTGCAGTGATGCGCCGTTACATGAAGAATCGGGCAGAAGCGCGTAAAACGTCATAATAAAATAGAACCGCGGCATATTTCGGGAATATGCTTCATGTAGGTAGCTACTTGATTTCATCCTCAACATCCTACTCATAATGAAATGAAACGCTATCTGTTCTTTGTCGCGTACTCATTTGTCTCTGTTGCTTTCGGGCAAGATACGCAAAAGCGCATCGCGGAGATCGAATTCCATGGTCGCGCCAGACTCGACCTCAATCAAATCCAAGCGGCACTGCCGGTTCGTGAAGGCGATCCTTTTACCCCATCGCCCGACGTGATATTGGCTATGACCAACCATGTGAACGAATTCGTCAGGCGCGTGACGGGACGAGCTGCCACCGATGTCGCGCCAGTTTGTTGCGACGCGCGTGACGACTGGATGCTCCACATCGGTCTGCCAGGCAGTTCGATCCGCGCGGCTGATGGTGGCGAGACGAACGCTGGTCTGCTCTTCTGCCAGCAGAAAGCTTCGCAACTCGGCTAAGGAGATGTCGCTTTGCTGGCGCACTTTGCGGCGCACCTTCTGTCGCACCTGAGCCGAGAGGCTGGCGGGCTTACCGCCGCCGTGCGGCAATGGCATCCCTGAAGACTACTCCTGAACTGTGGTTACTCGCAATTGCAAACGGCTATAAGAGAACCCGTAAAATGAGTTGTTCACACAGACTGCCTTCGATACCTTGTAAACAAGGCTAACTTGCCAGCCGCCCTATTTTTCTTCAATAAAATGCTTGCGCCTGACGTAACGTCAGGCTTTAGGATGTGAGCTGAGAGGGAAATGCTCATGAATCGTTCGGACAGAAGAGTGTTTCAAGCACAAGAATTCGCCACTCTTGCGGGCGTGACCGTCAGAACCCTGCATCATTACGACCGACTGGGATTGCTCAAACCGAACGGTTACAGCCAAGCCGGTTATCGTCTCTATGGCGAGCGTGACATCGTGCGCCTTCAGCAGATCGTGACGTTAAAGTTCATCGGATTTCCGCTAAAAGAAATCAAATACATTCTCGACCGGAATAACCTTGACCTTGCGGCGACGCTTCGTTTGCAACGCGAAATACTTGCGGAGAAACGCCGTCATCTCGACACGGCTATTGCAGCCATCGAACAGGCGGAAGGCGTCGTCGAAAACGGTGAATTGGATTGGGAAGTGTTCCGGCGAATCATTGAGGTGATGAAGATGGAAAAAGATACGGAATGGATGAAGAAATACTACACGGAAGAACAACTCGCTGAATTAAGTAAACGCTGGTCGCCAGAACTTCAAGAGAGAGTGAGTAGAGATTGGGCGACGCTTATCAAGGATGTCGAAGCGGCTCTCAGCGCCGGCGCTGACCCGGCGAGCGCGGAAGCGCGAGCACTTGCCAAGAGATGGACGGCATTGGTGGAAGAATTCACTGGCGGCGATCCGGCGTTAGCGGAAAGTCTCAAAAACCTCTATACGGATGAAGCTAATTGGTCGCCATCTTTCAAGAAATCATTCAGCACGGAAGTCGAAGCGTTCGTCTGTCAGGCGAATGCCAGCCACAAGCAGGAGTGAGTCCGGCGCGGACTCACTCCATACTTTCTTCTACGTCTAACAGCTAAGATTTGATTCCATGAATTCGAGGGAAGCCGTCCAACGCTTGAGATGACGTGGGGCGAAACCAGCTACACACAAGCAAAGGGTAACGGACGACGTTTTTAAGAAAGTATCTGTTTCGCCCTCACGTCCATTGAATTGTTCGACGCAACGTAATCAAGGAAACATCATTAAATTTTAAGATTTTCTATATAACTTTTTTTGCTTTTGCTGCTCTTTTAACTTCGCTCGAAATTCCTTCTCGGTTCGTTTGAGAAAATCTTTGTAACCGTTTGGGTCAACAAACGGATTTTGATCTGAATTTTGGGCGAGCAATTTTATCTTTTCCTGCAAGCCAAAAAAAATACCGTGCGAACCGAGAAAAACATCGGCTGGCAATTTTTTCAACCGGCGAAATGTCTGTTTGTAATCCGCGACAATATTCGGGTATTCAGCATTATCAATTAGTTTATAACCGGGAACGGATGTGCTGCCAACGAAAACGACATTGTAAATTTTGCCGTTATCAGAAACCTTCATCGTCCAAGTCGTGCAGCCTTTAGTGTGTCCGGGCGTAAGATGTGCCGTTAAAACCGTGCCGCCAAGTTTTACGTTCTCGCTGTCGCGCAAAATTTGGTCGGCTTTAACAGACGTGTAAGAAAGCCTGTCGCCAAAGCTAAAGTCGCCCTTGCCGCCATTTGCCAACAATGCAGCATCGGCTTCGCTCGCCAACAATTTTGCTTTCGTTAGTTCTTTGAGTTCGGCAAGTCCTCCGGCGTGATCGTAATGCGCGTGGCTGTTGATTAAAATTTTGACATCTTCGAGCCGAAAGCCAAGCGCAATGATATTCCGCTTGATTTGCGGCACGGTTTCAGGAAAGCCGCTATCAAGCAAAATATGACCTTCGGGCGTAGTAATCAAAAAAGAAGTAATGTCGGAAGCACCGGCGTAATAAACATTGCCAATGATGCGAAAAGGCTTAACCGGCTGATTCCAAGAGCGGAAAGTTTCATCAGCTTGCCCGCTTACGTTTCGCCATTGAATAAAAAAAGGCGCGATAAAAAGCAAACACGCTAGGCAAAACAAACAGCGTTTTCTCCAAATTTGAAAAGACTTGTTTTGAAACATAATTATCACACTTAGGACTTACGCAGTTGAAATAAACCCTGGTTGAAAACAAAGGACTTAGCTGAAATACGACTCCCCGTAAGTTGTTGATTCTTCGTTCAACTGCGTAAGTCCTAACACTATAAAATGAACACATCGTCGTTATTTAACAGAAAGCGTCGAACTCTAGTTTTTGACGCGCTCAAGACGGATGTCGTGCGTGCCGCGCAGCACTCCCCTCTCGTCACGCTTAAGCGTCAGGATCGAGGCTGGTCGCATAGAACGTGTCGCCACTATCGCAGCGTTACGCGCACGCAGTTCTGGTGTAATGAGATGGTCGGTGGCGAACCACAACGTGCCAGAGTATTCCGGGTAGTTCGTCCCCGAGATCGTGAGGTGGATGTGAGCAGGTTCCGTGCGACCCGGATACGCAGCGGGTTTGATTGTGCTGAACTCGTACCGCCCGTCTCTCCCGGTTCGCATCCAGCCGCGCAGATAGCCGTGCCGCCATTGTGGTCTGCCGTCGTTCGGCGTGCGCTTCGGATAAATACCGGCGGCGTTCGTGTGATAAGCGTAGACCGTCACGCCGGCGGCGGGCGTTCTGCCATTTTCTCTGAAGACCGTGCCGGAGATGATGAGCGGTTCGCCGGGTTCGCCTTCCGGCGGGATGACGATCTTCGCGGACGGGTTCGGCGGGGCGTCGCCTGCGCCGCACCATTCGCATTCTTCGTTCGATTGAATGGAAGCGGTTGACGATTCTATGAGCCGCGACGTGCCATAAGTCATCGCCGGAAATGCCACAGCAATAATGGACGCTCGCTTGACGAACTCACGACGATTCGTCCTTTTGACTTCACCTTCACTCATCTTCTCCTCCCCGGTAAAACAAATCTGGTTCTTCAAGATGATGGGGGCGGTTTGAGCCGTCTCGCAGCTGACCGCCGCCGTCACTTGATCCTCCTATGCTGATCCTTTAAGACCGGAAATGTGCGCGTCGTACGCCACACGAGCGAGTTGAGCGATGATCTTTTCCTGCGCCTCAGCAGGCAACTTCGATCCACTGAGCAGCACCACCATCGCCAAATGCCCTCTTCCGTTTGGAAGTGTGATGAGCCCGACATCATTAGTGGCCGAGCCTGCTTTGCCCGTGCCCGTCTTGTCGGCGACCGGAGTGCCGGCTGGAAGGTCACCGCGCAAGCGTCGTAGGCCCGTCGTAGCTCGCTCCATAAATCCGAGAAGTATCGTCAGTTGCGGCGGCTGTAGGATTTGACCTTGCTGAAGTCGCGCGAGCAGGTGGGCGAGATCGGAGGCCGTGCCCGTATTGGGGTGCTCTCGGTGCTCCGCGAAATCCCGCACCGAAGATCGGATGTCGATGCTCTGGAGACCGAGCGCGCGCATCCGCTGCATGACGACCGCTGGGCCTCCGACGAGTTGAAGGAGTTTGTCGCTTGAGGTGTTGTCGCTTCGCACGATGGACAGTTCGAGCAACTCTCGAACGCTTCGCTCGACAGGCTGACGCCAAAGGTCGCTGTTTCCCTGTCCACCCGGCGCGACCTCAGCAGGCGTGATGCGCACTTTCTGATCGAGCCGCAGCCGATTTTCTTCAACCTCTTTGAGCACGGAGATGGCCAGTGGCAGCTTGAAGACGCTGTAGAGAGGCAACTGTCTGGTTCCTTCGATGGCAACGATCCGACCCGTCTCCACATGAAGCACGGCCACACCGACGGCACCGCCCGCGCGGTCGCAAAGCGTCCTCAAACGTTCGGCCAGTTCGGCGTCATCGTCCTTCTGTGTCGATGGTTGAGGCATGTCTGATACGAAGGACTTATCCGAACTCCAAGAGCGCGTGCGTCTGTCCGGGCTGTGTGCGGAAAGTCCGATGTCAACAAGCATGGCAACAACAGCAACAAAAGCAATAATAGCAACAACTGACGTTCTCATTTGTACTTGGGATCGTTTCATAAATCTACCTCCGATGAAGTTCGAGTGTCGCAACGCACCTCTTCAGCCGAGCTGAGCGAGCAGCCTTCAAACTTATTCGCAAAAAGCGATTACTCAGCACACGTTATCGAGGTGGCGATTGCAAGGAATTGTTATGGCCGCGGACTTCCGAGTCCGTTGCATGTTCACAAACGGCGACCGAGCGCACGGTAGATTGTTCCGGTGATGCCCGCCGCCACCGGGCCGCTTTCGTCCCTGCCGCGAGTGGCGACCACGACCACCAAGCGCGGATCATTCACCGGCGCGTATGAAGCAAAGATGCCGACACTTGAATCTTTGCTGACGATTGACCCGGTCTTTCCGGCTACTGTTTGCATCGGATCATGTGCCCCTCTCCCTGTGCCGCGCTCAACCGCCGCGACCATGCCGGGCGCGAGGCGCGCGAGAGTTTCGCGTGGGATTTCGAGACGGCGGCGAGTTTGCGCCTCGAATTGACTGCCTTCCTGCTGGAAGCGTGGAGCGCGCGGCACAAGCATCGTTCCGCCATTTGCGATGGCCGAGATGATGGTGGCTAATTGTATCGGCGTCACTTCGACGCCTTCGCCAAATGCGCCCAAACGTCCGGCATCAATTGCTAAACCGAAGGACGGCAATTTACCTGCCAACTCACCCGTATAATTAATGCCCGTCGGTTCGCCGAAGCCGAGTTGTCGAGCGTATTGAATCAAACGCTCGCTCCCGACCCGCTCGCCTAGTGTTTCGAAGTAGGTGTTGCTGGAAAATGCCAGTGCCTTCGTCAAGTTAAGCGGCTCCGATTGAGACGTTAAGTCGGCCCGGTCGTCTTTCGCACTGATCTTTTCACCGGTTCCCGCCAGCGCGGTCACAAGTTTGAACACAGATGCCGGATTCCAGCCGCGCCTCAGTGCCCATTCTTGATTGACGATTGAATAGACTTGACCCGTTCGCGGATTCATCACGATCACGGTGCCGGCATGATCTCCGAGTGCGGCAATGGCGACGCGGCGCACTTCCGCATCTTCGCCGTCCGTGTCATCGCGGGCAATAAGCGATGCCATGTCGTCGCTTGATGACTGGCTTGCCACAGCCATATGTGTCTGCATGTTGTTCGCCGACTCTGACTTGAATTGAGTTGAAGCTTTTTCGACAGTAGGCGGCTCGTGTGGCCTGTCATGGAAAAGTGCCGCGCGGGTGCAGGCGATGGTGATAACGAAAGCGGCAACGAAAACGATTCCGATCAGCCCCGGTGAAGCGCGCCGGGTTTGCTGCCTTGCTTCAACAAGACGACGAATCCGCAACAGAAGCTCGCCGCCATTTGCTGCTAACGCAGGTTGCGGCGGCGCGGCTTGGCGGAGGCGTTCCACTTTCGTGAGGGCGCGTGCGTAAAGAAGCGCATCTCCGCATAGGGAGACCGCTAAATCATCGCACGCCTGCTCGCGCTCAAGACGAATCTGGCGAGAAACCCACCAGACGGCAGGGTGATAGAACAGAAGCGTCTCGGCGACAGTTTGCAGCAGATTAACCAAATAATCGTGCCGCCGAATATGCGCTAACTCGTGCGCCAGGATGGCCTCAAGCTGTTGCGGGGTCAGATTAACGAAAGCACTTGCAGGAATAAGAATGATGGGTTTCAGCCATCCGACGGCTGTCGGCACTTGCACCAGCGACGACTTTAGCAGCTGCACGGGTTTTGTGACGCGCAGTTGCAGGGAAAGCCGCGCGAGCGTTTCTTGCCAATGTTCAACGACGGGACGCGTCCCATGATGCTTGAGACGTTCGGCGTAAATCAATCCACCAAACAGTCGGACCGATAAAGCAATCACTCCCAACGTCCATGCAACCAGCAACCACGGCAGTAACGACTCGATCCGTTGCGTTAAAGGCTGCTCCAGAACCCGATACATCCAAATTGTTGAAACAGACTTCGTATGTTCGACCGTAACATTGGCGGGAAGTGATGAGGCGCTCAGTTCTTTATCATGCGGAGAAGCAAGCAGCATTTCATCTGCCGTCATTCCAACCACTGATGACGACGAAACCCACAGTTTCCAAGTTGTCAGAGCGGGGATAATCAGTATCACAGACAGTGCCGCGCATGACGCGGCATAGCGAGCGCGTGGAGAGTGTCCGCGCAAAAGCACTAATGTGCCGGCGAGGAGAACGGCGACGCCCGCGCCCTGCCAGAGAAAGTGAATCAACGCCCATCCGAGGGCGTCCAAGAGCGTCGGCGAGAGAATAGTTTCAAGTGATCTCACTTATCATCTCCTTCCAGCTTATTAAGAATCTGTTCGATTTGCGCCAAGTCTTCAGCCGAGGCTTCTTTGGCGGCCAAAGCCTGCATCACAAGTCCCTTAGCTGATCCGTCAAAAGCTCTGGCGAGTAGATCGCTGACAAGCTGCCGTTGTGTCTGCTCTTGCGTCAGACGGGCGCTGTAGATCTGCGGGCGCTCGGAGTCGTCACGCTTAACCAAACCTTTTTCAGTCATGATTTGGAGCATCTTCAGCACCGTTGTATAACCCGCTTCGGTTTTACGCTCTTGATTGAGGTGGTTGAGAACCTCGCGCACTGAAATGGAATCGTGCTGCCAAAGCACTCGGAGAATCGCTAACTCCAGATCGGTTGGTCGCGGCGGCGTTCGTTTCTTTTGATTAACCATAATCGTTTGAACCTTACCGAAAACATTATTGACGAAAACCTTCGTCAATGTCAACGAAAACTTTCGTCAATGATGATACCCACGTGTATCACGGTGTTTTTGCATTGGACACAGAAAAACAATCACAGGCGGGTGAAACCTTTCTCTCTCACCTGATACGCAATCGTCGTGGGCAACTCATAAACCACTCCTTAGCCGCTGAGTCATTCGCCATTCGACTTCGGCCACACGACTATTACCTTTCCATTCTCTGATTTTCTTGTAAAAAGGGGTCCGCGAAAGACTAACCGAAGCACACACCTGACACGAAACAATCAGCCCGCCGTCTTAACACAATTAAGACGGCGGGCTGATTCATTTGTTGAGCAGGCTTCGCGCGCTTTTTGGCAGCAACACAGGTCTACATCAAAGCAGACGAACGGCTGCCCAATCGCTATTAAGTATCAAGCCAAAAATTATCTATTGCGACAATGATTCTTCGGGGATTAGAATCTGACTGCGATGAACAAGAACACTTTCACTACTGAACAAACAGCAGGTCATTTAGGCATTACAGTGAGCAACCCAAGGAGAGGAACAAATGCCGACTAAGAAAATAGCTAAGAAAGAAACGAGTTCGGGTACGTCTGCGAAGAAAGGTGGAGCTAAAAAGGCGACTTCTAAAAAAACATCCGGGTCGCCTTCGACCAGCAAGAAGAGCGCGGGGAAGAAGCGAGGCGCGGGAACGAAGAAGACCGCGACCACTCGAAAGAATTCTGGCATCGCTGCCAAAGCTACGGAAGCAGTCAGCGGAACAATCGGCAAAGTAGTTTCGGGTGCGGCGAATGCCGTCAAAGGCGCGGTCTCGTCGCTCAGTGAGACGACGGGCATCGGGCAGGGAGATAAGCGGAAGAAAGGGAGTAAAAAATAAGATGGACAATATCTTTAAGAAGAGGAAAGCCGGCGAGCGCGTCTATAAGCCGAAGCTGGAGTTGCTGCGTCCACCAACAGAGTGCTCAACTGCCCCTCTGATCTTCAACCCAGCGCGGGAAGTAAAAGAGATGTTGCGTGACATGAACCTGAAGCGCAAACTGGTGGAGGATTCTGACCCGCCGGACGCGGCGTAATGGGGCGAGGTGATAAAGACTTCAAGAAAAAATGAGCCACGAATGACGCAAATGACACGAATGAAATATCTGACCGTGAATGCATGTCACAATATCTCGCTCTCGTTGCTCCGTATGACTGCTGCCAATGAATTGATTCGTGCGATTCGTGTCATTCGTGGCTGAATGATTTTCTTAAAATCTATAGATCGGAACGATTTCGATCAAGCATTCCGGAAAGACGCTGGAAGGCTGAAAGCCAGTGTCGACCTGGTCACTCGCCTGTTGTTTTGCCATCGCCCTTATTAACCACGTCGGAAACACTTTGCTAACGTCTGACGATCACGAGGTGGACAAGATAACTGCGGCGGGCAGATGCCCGTTCACTTTTATAAGGTAGGCACACGCACATGAAAATCACCATTATCGCCAACCACCAAAGCGGTGTCGGAAAGACGACCCCGGGGTCAACAATAGACATTATTGGAATTAAGCAGAACTAACGAAATCAAACAAATCAAGTGCTTCTAGCGGTTGACGACAAGTAACTCTCAGGTTATGTAAACCACAAGCTATTTCCATCACCCGATCCGAGATG
>JACDEG010000663.1 GCA_013816505.1 Pyrinomonadaceae bacterium
TGCGCTACCAAATCGCGCTGCACGACGCGGCAGATGTGCGCTCCGAACACCTATCAGAGATTTTCACATCGCTCTACAACGAGGCAGCCGGATTTCAATACGATCCGGCGATGCGTCTGCTTGAGGCGGGCGACGGCTTCCGCGCGGCGTCTGCTCTGCGCGCGCGGCTATTTGCCGTGGCGATTAGCGAACACCTGCGCACACGATATGGCCACCGCTGGTGGGCGATGCGCGGGGCGGGAGATGAACTGATTGATATGTGGAATACGTCTTCACGGTATTCGGTTGAAGAACTCGCCCATCTCATCGAAGCGGGTAGCCTTAGTATTGATCAGCTGGCGGAGACACTGATGGCGGCGCTTAACGATGCTTGAATCCAAAGTGCATCGCGTGCGTGTGCGTCTTAGCGCGCGCGATGATTACCACATTGAGATCGGACCAGGCGCGCTTGAAACGCTGGGGGCGGTAGCGCGCCGCTCATTGTCGCCCTACGCGCGCCGCGTTGCCGTAATCTCTAACCGAAAAGTTTTTAATCTCATGGGCGCGCGCGTTATGAAAGATTTACGCGCCGCCGGATTTGCGGCCACCTACTGGTTAATGGGCGATGGCGAGCGCCATAAATCACTCTTAACAGCGGAACGCGCTCTCGACTTCCTAACCAAATCGGGCATAGAGCGGAGCGATGCGGTGGTTGCCCTCGGCGGCGGCGTGGTGGGCGATCTCGCTGGTTTTGTTGCGGCTGTTTACCTGCGTGGCATCGCTTATATCCAAGTTCCGACGACTCTTCTTGCACAGATAGATTCGTCGGTCGGTGGCAAGACAGCGGTCAATACGGACGCGGGAAAAAACTTGATCGGAGCCTTCCATCAGCCGCGCGCCGTCGTCGTCGATACCGAGACACTGCGAACGCTGCCGCCGCGCGAGTTAACAGCCGGGTGGTGTGAGGCGATCAAGCAGGGCGCGGTCGGGAGCCGCCGCTTGTTCGAGGAGACACGCCGTTTCCTCGCCCGCGGAACAAGCCTCTCCAGAGCACGCAGCAGAAACAAGTTACTGGAGCCAGCCGCAGCGTCAGCGGATGAAGTCGTGACAATGGCTAAGCTAATCGCCGCGCAATGTGCCTTCAAGGCGAAAATCGTTGTCGGCGACGAGCGCGAGAGTGTCGAACGCCTCAATCACCGCTCGCGGCGCATCCTGAACTTCGGCCACACAATCGCTCACGCGCTTGAGTCTGTGACGCGCTACAAGCGTTTTCGGCACGGTGAAGCCGTCGGCTACGGCATGCTGGCGGCCGGAGAAATTTCTGTCAGGTTGGGCTTGCTCGGAGCTTCAGAGCTAGAATCTTTGCGCGCCGCCGTTAGCTTGGCAGGACGCCTGCCACGTGCCAATGATCTGGACGAATCCGCCATTCTCACCGCCCTCTCGTCTGACAAGAAAGCGGTCAGCGGTCATGTTCAATGGGTCTTGCTTGAAAGAATAGGCCGGGCGCGCATCGTTAACGGCGGGGAAATCTCTCCGCGCATTGTGCGCTCGTCGCTCCGCGCCGCACTTGCGGCATAACTTTCAAAACATTCAATGAGGAATACACAATGAAGTGCTTATCTAATATCCAAAGGAGAATCAGCAACTCCAACGAGCGAGGCGCGTCGCGCATTAATTTCCTCATCACTGTTTTTGTCATCGCCGTTATCAGTTACGCCGCCTACCAGTACGTGCCGGTCGCTTACAAAGCGTCGCTCTTCAAAGTTTTCATGCAGGATACGGTGAACAAGGCGGTCGCGACGGGGCAACCCTCGACCTGGGTCGAAACCCAGTTCAGAAATTACGCTGACGATTACGGCATGCCCCCGGATGCAAGGATCATTGTTGAGCGACATGAGAACCGTATAGAAGCAAAGGTAAGTTGGGCGCGCTCCGTGCCACTGCCGGGCTACATCCATCAATACAAATTTGATCACATGGTCAGGAGCGGTGCTTTCCTAACGCAGTGAAGCGCGAGCAGCCTGCGAGATGAAAGACTTACACTTAAACTGTATACATTTCAGGAACAGCGGCATCGTGGCTTAGAGCGGTTTGCCCTTGAATTTACCAATAGCAGGCGTTCAGAATACTTCGTATGAAAGCCTACTCCAACGACCTGCGCCGCAAGATCGTCGCGGCTTACGAGCGCGGGCATCGCTCGCAGCGCGAGATCGCCGAGCTGTTCGGCGTCAGCCCCGCCACCGTGCGTAACTTCGTCCGCAGAAAGCGCGAGCGCGGTGCGCCCGACCAACTGCCCCGCGGCGGCGGCGCGCCCGCACTCATCAACGACGAGGCCCGCGCCGAGTTGCGGCGGCTGATTGCCTCCGCGCCCGATGCCACGCTCGAAGAGGCGCGCGAGCACTTGGCGCGTGAGGTCGGCGTCAGCGTGGGCCTCTCGGCGGTGTGCCGCGCGCTCTCGAAGCTCGGGCTGCCGCGCAAAAAAAGTCGCTCCACTCAAGTGAGCGCGACACCCCCCGCGTCTTGAAGGCGCGAGAGGAGTACCGTGAGGCGGCCGGCGGGTTCGACCTTGAGCGCCTGAAGTTTGTGGACGAGTCGGGCGTCAACCTCGCGCTGACGCGCCTCTTCGGGCGCGCGCCGAAGGGCGAGCGAGTCGCCGATGCGGTGCCGCAGAACTACGGCGAGAACGTCACCCTGCTCGGCGCGCTCTCGTTAGCCGGAGTCGAGGCGCTGATGACCGTCAACGGCGCGACCGACGGCGACATCTTCCTCGTCTTCGTGCGCGAGGTGCTCTCGCCGACTTTGCGCGCGGGCGACATGGTCATCTGGGACAACCTCGGCGCGCACCGCTCGCAGGTTGTGCGCGAGGCGGTCGAGTCGCGGGGCGCGACCGTGATCTTCCTGCCGCCCTACTCGCCGGACATGAACCCGATCGAGCGATGCTGGTCAAAGATCAAAACTTACTTGCGTGCGGCGAAGGCGCGCACGCGCGAGGCGCTGGAGGCAGCCATCAAGCAGGCACTCTCAACCGTCACCGAGTCTGACGCGCGGGCTTGGTTTCAACACTGCGGCTACGCGCTAAACTGATATGCAAACCGCTCTAGTCGTCCTTTCAAAGAA
>JACDEG010000664.1 GCA_013816505.1 Pyrinomonadaceae bacterium
CTTAACCTCGCGCGCATCTCTTGACTCGTTGATGATCTCGTCTAAACTTCTCATTGATAGCCCTTTCTTATCAGGCTATCATCTTACACGTCTGATTTAGAGTTCCTATAGCAGGCGATTAACGCGACGAACGTCAGTAATGCCGCCACCGCAGCGAACGTCAGCGGGTCGGTCGGCTTCACGCCGTAGAGCATTCCCGTCAAGCTCTCCAGGTACTTTGTCAGCACGTAAGCGCCTGCTAGCCCCAGCGCCACGCCGACGAGAGCGAGCGTCATCCCCTGGCGCAGCACTATCCGCAACACGTCGCGGCGGTCAGCGCCGAGCGCCATGCGGATGCCGATCTCGTGCGTGCGCTGTGCGACTGAGTAGGCCAGGACACCGTACAACCCGATGGCGGAGAGTAGCTGTGCGAGCAGGCCGAAGAGACTGAAGAGCTTGGCAAAGAGTCGCTCCATCGCCAGCGTCTCGTTCACCTGCTCGGTCTGCGTCTTGATGTTGTTGAGCGGCAGGTTCGAGTCCATATCGCGCACAGCTTGGCGCACGGCGGTGACAGCGGTAGTCGGATCATCCATCGTGCGGACCTCGAAGGTCGCGCCCCTGAATCCAGCCAGCTCCTGCGCCCAAGGGAGGTAAACGGTCGGCGGAATCTCGTCGCGCTGGCGCGTGTACTTTGCATCACGGGCTACGCCAACGATCTCGATCTCGCTGGGCTTCTTGGAATCGAAGCTGAATCGCTTCCCGACCGGGTTTTCGTTGGGGAAGTAACGCCCGGCAAAGGTTTGATTGACGACGGCGACTTTGGACGCGCGCTCGTCGTCCTGTGTGGTGAGGCGGCGACCCAGCAGGAGCGGAATCTCCATCGCCTCAAGGAAGTTTTCGCGTACCTGATGCATGTAGATTTCGCCGTTTGCTTTGATTCTGCCGTCCGCCCCCGCCGTCGCGCTTGACAGGTAGAAATCCCGGCTACTCATCCCGCCTGAAAGCAAGGCGTTGCGTGAGAACGTGACCACCTGCACGCCGGGCACGGCTTCGAGCCGCTCGGCAATCTGCCGGTAGAGTTGCGCCAGCCGTTCGCCTTTATAACCGATCAAGCCCGGCTCGACGCTGAACAGCAGCAAGTTGCGCGTGTTGAAGCCCGGCTCGGTGCGTTGCAGGTTGATGAGCGTCCGCACGAAGAGGCCCGCGCCGACGAGTAACAACAACGACAGCGCCACCTGCGCCACAATCAGCGACCTAATCAACAGCGAGCGCGAGGTGGCGCTCGAGCCGCGCGCTTTATCCTTGAGTGCAGGCGTCACGTCAACGCGCGTCGCGCGCCACGCGGGCGCAAGGCCGAATAGCACGCCCGTCAGAAGCGACAGCACGAAGGTGAAGCCGAGCACGCGCAGATCGAGATGGGGGTCGAGCGCGGTCATCCGCGCGCCGCCCCAGTCGCCCACCATCAGCAATCCGTCTTTGATCCAGAGCGCGAAGAGCACGCCGAGCGCGCCGCCCAATGCCGCCAGCAGCACGCTCTCTGTAAGCAGTTGCCGGATCAACCGCCAGCGGCTCGCGCCAAGCGCCAGCCGCACCGCAATCTCCTGCTGCCGCGACGAAGCGCGCGCCAACAGCAGGTTCGCCACGTTCGCGCACGCGATCAATAGAACCAGCCCGACCACGCCAAGCAGCAGGTAGAGCGGGCGCTCGTAGAACTGCCGCGTGTTCATCTCGCCCTGACTGCCGGAGACGAGCGCGAGGCGCGGGTAATCTTTCGCCTCGAGCGGCTTGACGGGATCGCCGCCCTGCGCCTGCGTCTGTGTCTGCCGCGCCGCGCGGTGCTCGGCGACGGATTGATGATAGACGCCTTCCAACTGTGCGCGCACTTGCTCTGGCGTCGCGCCCGGCTTGAGTCGGCCCATCAGCCGCAGCCACGCCGTCCCTGCGCCCTCCATCCGTGAGCGCCCGACGCTGACCTGCGGCTCCCACGCAATCGGGATCGAGATGTCGAGCGACGAGCCGACCTGCATCGCCCCCTCGAAGCCCGGCGGGGCGACGCCAACGACGGTGAAGGCGACGTTGTTGAGGTTGATCTGCTTGCCGACGACGGCCACGTTGCCGCCGAACCGCCGCTGCCAGTAACGATGGCTGAGCACCGCGACGGGAGTGGTCGCCGCCTTGTCATCTTCATCCGTGAGTGTGCGCCCGATGAGCGCCGGCACGCCCAAGCCAGCGAAGTAATTGCCTGAGACGGCCTGCCCGCTGGCGACATCGGCCTGCCCGTCCGCCCGCACGTTCAGGCTCACGTTGCCGTAGGCAAAGATGTCCGACAGCGCGCTCTCACCTTGCGCCCGCAGCCGCGCGAAGCTTTGATAAGGGAACGAGCTCATCGCCCGCAGCCCCGTCGCCGGGTCGCGGTTAGCAATGCCGTTATAGCTACCGTAGCTGAACGTCTCCGGCGCTTGCGCTTGGAACAGCACCAGCCGATCCGGTTCCCTGACCGGCAATTTTTTTAACAGCATCGCATCCACGACCGAGAAGAGAGCCGTGTTCGCGCCAATGCCTAAAGCGAGCGTAATCACGACCACAGCCGTGAAGCCGGGTCTCTTCAACAGCATTCGCACGCCGTAGCGCAGGTCTTGCCAAAGTGTTTGCATAAATCCTCCTACTCGTACCTCAGCGCGACCATTGGGTCTACTTTCGTCGCCCGGCGTGCCGGGATGTAGCTTGCCAGTAATGCGACAACGGTTAGTAGCAGCGAGATGCTCACAAAGGTGACCGTATCAGTGGCACTGACGCCGAACAGCAAGCTCAACATCACGCGCGTTAAGGCAAATGCCGCAATCAAGCCAATCGTGACTCCGACCAGAGCAAGCACTGCGCCTTGTCCTAACACCATCTTGAGCACATCATCGGGTTGTGCACCTAAAGCCATCCGAACTCCAATCTCGTGCGTGCGCTGCGTAACCGAATAAGCCATCACACCGTAGAGGCCGACCGCCGCCAGCACCAACGCTACTGCCGCAAAGATTCCCAGGAGAAGCATCGAAAAGCGTCTTTGCGCAACCGAATTACTGAAAATCTCCTGCATCGTTCTGACGTTGTAAACAGGCTGATCC
>JACDEG010000665.1 GCA_013816505.1 Pyrinomonadaceae bacterium
CATCCGCACAATCCATTCGGCTAAATCACGAACATCAATAAATTGCACATATCGGATAGGGCGTCCCGGAGTTAACACTTCGCCACCGCGAGCAACCCGGACAGCCCAGTAGGTGAAGCGGTCAGTATAATCATAAGAACCGACGATTAAACCGGGGCGGACGACAAGCACTCGATTCGGTAAAGTTTCCTCTGCCGCTTGCTCTGACAAAGCCTTCAACGCGCCATACATTGCTCCGTAAGTCACGGCACTTACATTTCCTGATACGTCAATCGCCTCCGCTTCTTTCAGTTGTTCGTTGGTTAATGTCGCGACGGGTGCGGTTTCATTGACGCCGGAAAAGCTATGGTCAGCATAAACAGAGAGGCTAGAGATGAAAGTATAATGCTTAACGGTATCAGCTAAGATTTCTGCCGAAGCTCGCACAAGATGGGGTGTATATCCACAGGTATCAATTGCCGCGTCCCAATAGTGACCGGAAAGATTGGCTAACCCGCCGTTACGGTCTCCGTGAATAATTTCAACATTAGGCGAAGTATCAGCATCGTGCCGTCCACGATTAAAGAGCGTAACTTGATGGTCATGGGTGAGGGCTGCCTTGACTAAATGATGCCCTAAAAATCTAGTCCCACCGAGAATTAAAAGTTCCACTTCTTTTCACCACCTACAATTTAGATAAGCGCGGAATGCTGCGATTCAGATGCCGCACAAGAGGGGAGCGATTGGGCAGGCAATTGCATTCGATTGTTGTGCGTCTTCGTGGAAGAAGCCACGAACCTTGCATTACTAAGGGCATCGCCGCATATAGACAATTTCTCGCGCGTTGTTGTTTTCATCTACGGCTATGTACATACCTTTCTTAGGATAAACCAAGAAGAAAGGATGCTCTCGTCTTTCGGGACGTTTGAAACTACGAATCACTTTGGCTGTAGAACAAGGACCCAAAGCACTCTCACGCTCAACATATTCACTTCCGTACACTTCGAGTGCTTGCTTCAACGGCAAAGGTTTTTGATATGGCGGATGTAGGCTAATGTCTGTTACCACTCCACTGCGCGTCTTCATTATCACTACAGTGCGACCTTCAAAACCGCCGACATTCTCATACTCGTATGAGATGAAATTCTTGTCCGGGTTATCGTATTCATCTTCGGGATTTCCATACCACGCAGGCTCTCCGAACGTGCGTTTAACCTCATCTTTATTAGATTTGCCAAACACTAAGCATTTGTAGGTTGGCACATGCCACTTCCGCGTTTGAGCAGAAGCCACGCCGCAGATCAAGAGCAGTGACAAGCTCAGCCAGAATTTAGCTTTCATCTTTTCGCACCTTAACAAAAGGGTAGACGCATAATAACTCGCCGCTTTCCGCTCACTATTCACATCGCGAGAGGGCGGGCGAGTGCATCGCTCAAGCTCATGTTGCGCGGATACTACACAGAGCATCCTCATGCTTGCAACCGAGCGACGATACGGGTTGCAGAATTCACTGACGTTCGTTGTGCCTATTGCTATCCGCTTCGTCCGGCTGTCCCGTTCCGCGCTCATCCTGTTATAAACTGAACACCACTTGTATGATCAGGATGACGGGAATGCCTCGGTGACTCTTCAGACAAGGGAACCATGTCATCTATCAATCGGCACCTGCAACCATTCGAACTATGAGCAACACTCTCAGCAATCTCGATTCATCAATCCGGCATGGCTACGCGCAGGTTGGCGATGTGCGTCTACACTACGCGGAGCGGGGTGAGGGCGAACAGTTGATCATCCTGCTGCACGGTTTCCCCGAATGCTGGTACTCGTGGCGGCATCAGTTAACGGCGCTCGGCGAACGCTTCCGGGTCGTCGCGCCGGACATGCGCGGCTATAACTTGAGCGACAAGCCGCCGCGCGTCGAGGACTATCGAATGACAGCGCTGGTGCAGGATGTGGTGAGTCTCATCCGTCACTGCGGCGCGCGTCAGGCAGTGATTGTCGGTCACGACTGGGGGGCGGCGGTAGCGTGGGAGTTGGCGCGGCGTCACCCCGAATACGTCTCGAAGCTGGCAGCGCTGCAAGTCCCGCCGCTCGCCGCGTGGTCGAACAATCTGACTTTGAAACAACTGCTGAGAAGTTGGTATATGTTCTTCTTCCAACTGCCGCGCGTGCCGGAGTGGTGGATCGGCGCGCAGGATTTCGCCGGAGTCGAACGGATGTTCAAGCGGACGGCGCGGCGCGGGACGTTCACCGAAACGGACATCGCCGCCCTCAAGTCGGCGCTGCGCCAACCCGGCGCGTTGACCGCGAGCATCAACTACTATCGCGCCAACTTAAGATCGCTCCTCAGCCAGAGAAAGGGCGACGACGAGTACGTGATTGGCAACATGGACGCGATTGGCGACGTTAACGCGCGTGACGTGGTGCGTGTGCCGACGCTGTTCATCTACGGCGAGCGTGATTTCGCCATCGTGCCGGAGACGGTGAGCGGCGTCAGCCGCTATGTCGCCGCGCCGTACCGCGAAGTGCGGCTGGCGAACAGCGGGCATTGGGTGCAGCAGGAGTCGCCGTCCGAGGTCAATGCGGCCCTGCTCAGTTTCCTCAACGATCAATAATCGTCAATGCGACAGGCGCGACGCCTAACCGGATGATGGAAGAGAGATCACAAGTCTTACTAACGATGGAGGGCGCGGTCGCCTTTGTCACGCTGAACCGCCCTGAAAAACGGAACGCGCTGAGCGACGCGGTGGTGAATGAGTTGAAGCGTGCGTTGCGCGCCGCCGACAACGAGCGGACGGTGCGCGTCGTCGTCATCACCGGTGCAGGCGTCGATTTCTCGTCCGGTGCGGACCTCGCGGCGTTACAGAAAATCTCAGAAAGCTCGATCACCGAAAATCTCGAAGACGCGCAGAGTTTGATGGAGTTGTTCGCGCTGATTCGGCGTGTGCGCGTGCCGGTCGTCGCCGCAGTGCGTGGTCGTGCGCTGGCCGGTGGCTGCGGCCTCGCAACTGCGTGCGACATCGTGCTCGCCGCCGACTCGGCGCGCTTCGGTTACCCGGAAGTCAGAATCGGCTTTGTGCCTGCGATGGTGATGGCTATCTTGCGCCGCAA
>JACDEG010000202.1 GCA_013816505.1 Pyrinomonadaceae bacterium
GACCGCGCCCTTGGCGACGAGGGCATCGGCCTTCTCGGCCGATCGATTCCAAACGGTCGTTACGTGGCCCCGGTTCAGGAATGCGGCGGCTAGTGCCGAGCCCATCGCACCCAAACCGATAACTGAAATTTCATCTTTAACATTTTTCATTTGATAAATCTCCATTCTTAGAATCTTGTTCCTTCAAGCAGCTTTGCCGGACTCCTCCGATGAACGAAGCACCTTGATGAGGGCGGCGACTTCCTCGTTTTCATAGCCTGCGGCCACGGCTCGCTTGAAGAAGCCAGAGGCGAACGTCGGAATTTCGGAATTGATCCCGCCTTCTCGAGCTGCTTGCGCCAGCCGTTCTGTGGCTTCGACAGAGATCTTCAGAGGGCTTTCGGAAACCTCGTAGTTCCCCGACTGGATGACCGTCCCCTCGTGCTGGAAAAACTCGCCGAATGTCGGCGAGATTTCGGCAACAAGGGACCCGTACTGATCCACGCCAAAGCCCTCCGTTTCGGCAATGCGCGCACCGTGGATAAAGCCGAGCATCCCTCCGTAAACGTACGAAAGTGTCGCTAGATCCATCGCAGACGCTGACCCGACCTGCTCACCAAGATACTTTACGTTTCCGCCGAAGACCTTAAGAACCGGCTCGCTCCGCCGAAACGCGGATTCCGCACCCGACACGAGAATCATCGTGTCGGGCCTCGCCATCTGGCTCGGAGCCGCCAGGATGGCACCATCGAGGTGGTCGGCACCTCGCTCCCGCGCCCAAACCTCGCCGTCACGCGCCTCCTGGGGGCTGCCGGTGGTCAGCTGCACCAGAACTCGGCCAGCGAGAGCGGAAGCGACCTCCTTTGTGCCAAGAATCTCGTTCGTCGCCTTGTAGTCGAGGACGCAAACGACCACGATAGGACTCGCGCCGACTGCCGACGCAGCGCTCTGGGCAAGGACTGCTCCATCCCGGACGAGCGGTTCGGCCTTCGCGGTCGTTCGGTTCCAGACCGTGACGCGATACCCGTTGCCGAGCAGCACCTGAGCGAGCGTTGAACCCATTGCTCCCAAACCGATAACTGATACTTCATTCATATTGTTTCCTATCATATTGCTTCCTTTTTTTGATTTTTCCGGTGTTTTCGCGATGCATCTGCCGGTTAAATGAGCACGGCGACGGCGACAGCCGACCTCGCTTCGGAGTTCTACTGAAGTGGGGCGCCGATTTGCGCGAGACCGCCATCAACAGGCAGCTCGACTCCAGTAGTGAACGTTGCGTCGAAGGCGAGGAACAACGCCGCTCGCGCGACCTCGTCGGCCGTGCCGTGGCGCTTCATCGGGGTGATCTCGTCTCCCAGCTTCTTGAGGGCTGCCCGCTCCTCTTCAGAGAGCCCGGCGACGCCCATGGTCGGCGTGTCGATGAAGCCGGGGGCCACCGTGTTCACCCGGATTCCCCTCGGCAGGAGCTCGGCGGCAAACACTTGAGCGAACGAACGCAGAGCAGCCTTCGATCCGGCGTAGACGCTCAGGTTGGGATTAGCCGGCCCGTTGGTGACCGTGGTGAAGACCAAGGAGCCGCCATCCCGGACGAGAGGAGCGAGTCGCTGAGCCGTGAAGAATGCGCCCTTGGTGTTGATGTTGAACTGTCGGTCATACGAGTCTTCCGTGACCTGATCGAACGGCGCAAGTTCTGAGATCCCGACGTTGATGAACACGACGTCCACCTGATCGAGCTTCTCTTTGACGAGTGCGCCCAGCTTGTCGATGTCAGCCATGCTCGACACGTCGGATCGCACGACATGCACCCGAGACCCGAGCTCGCGGCGTGCTGCTTCGAGGTTCTGCTCGTTGCGACCGGTGAGCAGCACCTCGGCCCCTCCCTCGAGGAGCGCCTTGACCGTCGCGAGCCCCATGCCGGTGGTCCCGCCGATGACCACTGCCTTCTTACCTGTGTACTTGTTCATGAATTCACCTTTGCTGTCAGTTCGTCACCGCAGCAGCGCGACGTGCACCAACCAGCGCGAGTCGCTGTTGGCGGGATGGTCTCAGTCGCCTCTCGGTGCGAGCTGCGAATGCCGCATGACGCCAGCCACAATATCGCCTACGAACCCGCCGGTCGCGCACAATCGGACGAACAGGAGCACGTTCGGACGCAGAAGAATCGACTGCGCGGAGAAGTCGTCGGTTGGCAGGCGGCGCGACGCTGGCGTATGATCGTGAGGAGGAGAGCAAGCCATGAACACTCAGGAGCAGGCCGCGACCGCGGCGTACCCCTTCGGCGCGGGTCAACTTCCCGCGCCAAAGCTGGACGAGCCGCGTCCCCGTGTCGGGCTGCGCGTCGACCTACACACGACGTTGCCCGGCGTGGTCGAGCTCGAAGCCCTGCCCGACCATCGCCTGAAGATTCACACCGGGGCGCCCGTTCAGGCGGTGTGCCACTTTCAACGTTTCACCTACACGCGCGGCGACGTCGACATCCTCCCGGCCGGACTGTCGGACATCTGGGAGGAGGACGAAGCGAGCACCTCCCTGATTCTGCAATTCTCACCTTCGCTCCTACGTCGCGCCGCAGAGGACATGGGCCTCGATCCCGACCGAACCGGCCTTGGGCCGCGCCACCAGTTCAGGGACCCGCAGATCGAGCACATCGCCTGGGCACTCGACGCGGAGCGCAAGGCCGGCTATCCGAGCGGGCCACTCTACACCGAGAGCCTCGGCGTGGGCCTCGCAGTTCACCTGTTGGGCCACTACCCGGCGCCCCACAACCTGCCGCGCGGACTGTCGCAGCCGCGGCTGCGACGCGTGACGGAGTACATCGAGGAGCATCTCGATCAAGACACGTCATTGGCCCGGCTTGCCGGCGTCGCCGAAGTCAGCGCATCGCACCTCAAGACTTTGTTTAAGCGCTCAACCGGACTACCGGTCCACGAATACGTCATGCAGCGTAGGGTGGAGCGTGCCAAGACGCTGCTCTTGCATGGCGAGTTACCCGCCAGCCAGGTAGCGCTCGAAGCGGGCTTCGCACATCAGAGCCACATGGCGCGGTGGATGAGGCGGGTCCTCGGGGTTTCGCCTTCGTCCGTGGTCCGCAACTCACGCGCACGGTGAGCGTCAGGTAAAGTCACGCCCTCCTACGCCGCCAGCGCGGCGATGTTGCATCTATGAAGTAGGCACTATTGTCTAGCTCAAGATAAACACACGTCGACTGTAAGACCGAGACAGTCTCATCCTCAGCCTCCGTGTGGTCGGTCTCGAGAGCGCACGGGTTGTTTTCTTCAACCTGAAGTCTTCGAACAACCTCAAGCTACTACCATCGGGGAGCCCTTTCAAGATAGCGTTTGGCGGCGCCATTTAAGTCGTAAGAAAGTCGACAGCGATAATTACTATTGACTTTTCCGGACGGAGATTTCACTATGAACTAAGTTTGCGGCAGAGCGAGAACGTTTTATGAACGCGAAAAACCAAATACAACGGCAAGAAACGTTGCGACAAAAACTCCACACACGCGGCTCGCAACTCACGTCTCAGCGCGCCGCCGTCTATGACTATCTGAGCGGAGTCAAGCATCATCCGACTGCTGAAGAAGTCTTTCTTGCCGTGAAGCCGAAATTGCCCCGTATCAGTTTAGCAACTGTGTACAAGAATCTGGAGACGCTGGTTAAGTGCGGCGCCGTGTCGAAGCTGGCTTACGGAGATGCTTCAGCCCGCTATGACATTCGCACTGATCACCATTACCATACGCGATGTCTTGGGTGCGGAAAGATTTGGGATTTGGATGTTCAGGAAGGTTCCGAACTGTTGTCACACATCAGGCCGCAGGCGGGGTTTGAAGTGAAAGACTATCGGTTGGAACTCTTAGGCTATTGCCGAGAGTGCCGTCGGTAGTTTTATTTGGCATCAAGACAGCAATAATTGTTGTTCCTGAGTAACTACCGAAAAGAGGACGAGTAACGATGAGCGATCAAGAAAATAAAGGTAAAACTGACGGGCCGGGTGGCGAACAGCCCATCTTAACGAACAGGCAAGGCCATCCGGTCTACGACAACCAGAATACGCGCACCGTCGGCGACCGCGGGCCGACGGTGCTTGAGAACTACCAATTCCTCGAAAAGATCACCCACTTCGACCGCGAGCGGATCCCTGAGCGCGTCGTCCACGCGCGCGGAGCGGGCGCCCACGGCTACTTCGAAGCTTACGGCACCATCGGCGACGAGCCGGCAAGTAAGTACACGCGCGCCAAGCTGTTTCAGGAAAAGGGCAAACGCACGCCTGTTTTCGTGCGCTTCTCGACCGTCATTCACGGCGGACACTCGCCTGAGAATTTACGCGATCCACGCGGCTTTGCGACCAAGTTCTATACTGAAGATGGCAACTGGGATTTAGTCGGTAACAACCTCAAAGTCTTCTTCATCCGCGATCCTGTTAAGTTTCCCGACGTGGTTCACGCCTTCAAGCCCGACCCGATGACGAACCGTCAGGACGCCAACCGCATCTTTGACTTCATCAGTCTCTCGCCGGAGTCGATGCACATGATTTCGTTCCTGTTCAGCCCGCGCGGTATTCCGGCTAACTATCGGGAGCAAGAGGGCGCGGGCGTCAACACCTACAAGATGTACAACATGGAAGGCGTCGGTGTGCTCGTCAAATACCACTGGATTCCGAAACAGGGCGTCCGTTCGCTCACGCAAGCCGAAGCCGACCAGATCACCAACTTCAATCACGCAACGCAGGATTTATTTGACGCCATCGAGCGTGGAGATTACCCGGAGTGGGATCTGCGCGTCCAGATCATGTCGGATGGCGAACATCCCGAACTCGATTTCGACCCGCTCGACGACACGAAAATCTGGCCCGAAGATCAGTTCCCGATGCTCCCCGTAGGGCGCATGGTGCTCGACCGCAACCCGACAAACTATTTCGCGGAAGTCGAGCAAGCGGCTTTTGGCACTGGCGTGCTGGTTGACGGACTCGACTTCTCCGACGACAAGATGCTGCAAGGTCGGACGTTCTCTTACTCCGACACGCAGCGTCACCGCGTCGGGGCCAACTACGTGCAACTGCCGATCAACAGTCCGAAGAAGCACGTGGCGACGAACCAGCGCGACGGGCAAATGACTTTTTACGTAGATGGAAACGAGGCGGGCGCGAACCCGCACATCAACTACGAGCCGAGCAGCAGAGGCGGATTACGGGAAGCTCCGAAAGTAGGAGCGGATCATACGCCTTTCGTTCAAGGGGCAGTTGTCCGCCAGAAGATCAGCCGGACAAACGACTACAAGCAGGTGGGCGAGCGTTACCGGACGATGGGAGACTGGGAACGCGACGACTTGATCTATAATTTGGTGAGCGCGCTCAAGCAATGCAACGAAGACATTCAGGAGCGCATGATCGGACACCTGACGCAATGCGATCAGGAGTATGGCCGGCGTGTCGCCGAAGGTCTGGGGCGCAAAGTAGAGGAGTTAGTAGCGGACACCGCTGTCTCACGCTAATAACTCCAATGAGTAGCATTAAATGGGGGGCTTCCAAAGCCCCCCGTTTGTATTTGGCTCGCTGTCTATTTAGTTTTTATAGAGTGACTTGGGCTTAAATTAACGGGTAGTGGCTCACATCTCTCTACGCATCACCTGTGGTGACTTGCCTTCGATACGTGTGACTTCTGCCGAGTCTGCGAACAAGACATTCATCTACCCTCGAAGCGGCACAGACCCGGTGGCGGAAGATGTGCAAGACAGCATTCAGCTTACTGCTACCGTCTTCTCAACAGTACTTGGTCAGGTTGATGGCAACCTGTACGTCGGACGCACCTCGGCGGGCGGAGTAGTGAACAGCAGTGACCTTGATGGAGACGGTAGAATAGAAGTCACGTTCAGCAACATTTGCGGGGTGCATGCTTCAAGTGCAGGACGGTAGAGTTGTAGGCGTCGAAGCAGATCGTCGTTTCGTGGCGAGGGTTAAAAATGGACTTACCGCTAGTCTGCGTACATGCTGCGAGTCCTACGATTAGCGGAAAAAACACATAATAAGAAGATTGCTGACGCCGAGCAGATCAGTTATGCACGCCGAGGAGTGTTATACAAAGACACTGGATTTCAAGGATATGAGCCTAAGGTCAAGCAGACGCATCAGCCAAAAAAAGCCGCGCCGCAAGGAGTGGAAGATAGGCGAGTAGCGGCACAATCAAGCGTTGTCGCGATTGGGCGTCAGAGTCGAACATGCGATCTGCGGTATCAAGCATTCACGTTGTGTCAAAGACACGCGGCGCAATAGACGACCAGAATGCTCAGATGTCTTCATGGAAACAGCAACAGGCTTGCAAAACTTGAGCGGCCATCTGCGCAAGCGTTCATTGCGGCGATGAGCTAAATCATTATTTCTTATAATGTCTAATGAGTGCAAAGCTTTGCGGCGCAAATCTTCAGTGCGAGGTGAGCAAAGTGAACCGCAGCGAACTACCGGCTTCCGCTTTCATTGATCCTCAAGGCAGCAACTCCGGCGAAGTCGAACGGCTCGCTTCCGAAGTGCTGCGTTTGGTCGTTTCTTATGCGACGAGCGCGACGCGCCGCTCACCGCAACCCGAAGCGACGCATCCGCTTGATGATCTTGCCATCTCGGAAGAGCCGACCTCTGAACAGCAACTCCTTAGAGAATTGAGTTCGCTGATGGACGCTTCGATGAACGCCGCTCATCCCGGCTACATCGGTCACATGGATTCGATGCCGACAACAATTTCCGTGCTTGGCGAGATGGTCGCGGCAGTCGTTAACAACAACATGCTGAGCGTCGAGATGTCGCCGATGTTCTCGCGCATGGAACGCATCGTGTTGAGGGAGATTGCCGGAATGTTCGGTTTGGGCGAGGAGGCTGGTGGTGTGATGTCGAGCGGCGGCAGTCTCTCCAATCTGCAAGCTCTGGCGGTGGCGCGAAACGTCTCCTTCGATGCGCGTGAACGTGGAATCTGGGCGTCGAAGAAGCAGCCGGTGATTCTCGCTTCGGAAGTGGCGCACACTTCCTTGCACAAAGCTGCGATGCTCCTCGGCTTGGGCACTTCAGCCGTCATCGACGTCGCCGTCAACAAGGATTCGCGGATGGATGCGGATGACCTCAGAGGCAAAATCAAGCAAGCACGTGAGCAAGGCAAACGACCTTTCTGCGTCGTCGGAACCGCTGGCACGACCACGACCGGCAACATCGACCCGCTCCACGAAATCGCCAATGTGTGCCGCGAGCAAGACCTCTGGTTCCACGTCGATGCGGCTTACGGCGGAGCACTCATGTTCTCAAATTCTCACAAACACCGGTTAACAGGCATCGAACGCGCCGACTCCGTGACGTTCAATCCGCAGAAGTGGCTTTACGTCGCGAAGACGTGCGCGTTGGTGTTGTTCCGCGATGCGAGCGTGTTGGAACGTGCCTTCCGCGTAGGCGCTCCGTACATGAACGCTGCGGAAATGTTCGTGAACCTCGGCGAGATCAGTGTGCAGGGAACGCGCCACGCCGAAGTGCTCAAGCTGTGGCTATCGCTGAAGCACATCGGCAGGCGCGGCTACGAGCAGTTAATAGATGAAAGCTATCGTCTGACCGACTACTTTCTACAGCACGTTCGGAGACGAAGCTTCCTTGAGTTGGCGAGCGAGCCGGAGATGAACCTCGTCTGCTTTCGCGGTACATCGGGACGGCTGGATGTGAAAGCCTTGGACGAGTGGAACACGAAGCTTCAGAAACGTTTGTTGAAACAAGGCAACGCATTCTTGTCGCTGCCGACATACCGGGACGGTAAATGGCTGCGCGTGGTGCTGCTCAACCCATTCACCGACGCGAACACGATTGATGGTCTGTTCGCGTTCATCGATGCTCATGCTGCCGAGGGGCTGAACGACTGACGGGCAACCCGCGCGCCGTTCGTAATTGCTTCGCTCGCTTGAGCCATATCAGAAAACCACATCGTAGAAAACGATCTGAGTTTTATCGCGCATGTCGAGCAGTGAAGCGTGTAACATCTCTCCGGGAGCAGGCGCTCCGAGCATTGTCTGGAGGCGAGCCAGATGATTGTCGAGAGATGTCCGGTCTCGCCATTGCTCGTACAACACAAACTCCCGGTGAGCTTCTTGCCGCCGATGATGAACGTAGTTCAGCAAGCCGTCATCCTCAGCGCGAGACGTTTAGGTCAATCGAACGGCGAGATCGAAAAACTCTTTCTCCATTCATGCTTTCGCCGTCACACGAAACGAAATAGTAATCGTCTGCCGCCCTCCTTTATTCGATTCGCACGACGATCTTGCCGAAGTGCGCGCCCGCTTCCATGTGTCTGAATGCTTCGCGCGCCGCATCAAACTCGAATACGCGGTCAATCACCGGACGCAACTTATGCAACTCGATGGCGCGGTTCATCTCTTCGAACATCTCGCGTGAGCCGACGAAGATTCCCTGCACGCGCACGTTCTGTTGGAGGATGGCGGCGGTGCTGACCTCAGCGCTGATTCCCGTAAGCACTCCGATCATGCTCACTGTGCCACTCGTGCGAACCGCTGCGAGCGATTTGTTGAGAGTGCCCGCGCCGCCGACTTCGACGACGTAATCAACGCCACGACCGCCGGTTAGTTCACGCACGCGCTTATTCCACTCCGGCACGTCGCGGTAGTTGATGCCGTCAGAGGCTCCGAGTTGCAACGCGCGGTCAAGTTTTTCATTGCTGCTCGACGTGACGATGACACGCGCGCCCGCGAGTCTGGCAAATTGGAGCGCGAAGAGCGACACGCCGCCGGTTCCCTGGACGAGCACCGTCTCGCCCGCTGTGAGGTTGCCTGAAGCGAAGAGCGCGTTCCACGCCGTTACCCCCGCACATGGCAGCGTCGCCGCTTCCTCATAGGTGAAATGTTCAGGGACACGGACCACGCCCGCTTCGTCGAGCGCGACGTACTCAGCGAACATGCCGTCAATCTCGCCGCCCAGCGCCGACGCGCGATGCTCCGCACGCATCTCGCCGCCCGTCCATGTCTGCATGAATATCCCCGCCACACGGTCGCCGACCTTGACACGAGTCACCGCGTCACCGACCGCGACGACTTCGCCCGCGCCATCGGACATCGGCACTCTGGGCAAAGGCATACGCGGGTTGTACAAGCCCTTCACCATGAGCAGGTCGCGGTAGTTGAGCGACACGGCACGCACGCGAACCATCACCTGATGGGCGGCGGGTGTCGGTTCATCTCGCTCGACAACCGTGAGCGAGTCAATGCCGAATGAGTTCTGAAGTTCGAAAACTTTCATCCTTTTGATCCTTTCTGATACCAAGCTTTACTTGCGTGGAAGGAGTATGCACAATCAAAAGCAATCGCGTAAGTACGCACAATTTTGTGGTGTAGTATCAAATTTGGTACGGGCCAAGAAACTCCTATCTCTTTTCTGTCAATAAATGTATGACCAACCGAAGCATGCTTCCCTTACTCTCGGAACTCGAATCCGCCGCCGCGATCATTTACCGCGTGATGCCGCCGACGCCGCAATACAGTTGGGCAACGCTCAACCAAAGATTAGGTGCGGAAGTGTGGGTCAAGCACGAGAACCACACGCCGGTCGGCGCGTTCAAGGTGCGCGGCGGCTTGGTGCTGATGGAAGAACTGAACCGCACACGAGTCAGTGCGCCAATCGCCGGAATCGTGACTGCAACGCGCGGCAATCACGGTCAGTCAATCGCGTTCGCGGCGCGTCGCAACGGCGTCCCGGTGGTAGTAGTTGTGCCCGAAGGTAACAGCGTCGAGAAGAACGAGGCGATGCGCTCTCTGGGCGTCGAATTAGTCATTCATGGTCATGACTTCCAAGCCGCAAGCGAGCACGCGCAGAAGTTAAGCGAAGAACGCGGACTCTACCGGGTACCGTCGTTCCATCCGTTCCTGGTGCGCGGCGTCGGAACCTACGCGCTCGAATTTCTGCGCGCCATGCCAGACCTCGACACGGTGTATGTTCCAATCGGGTTAGGCTCCGGCATCTGCGGCATGATTGCGGCACGTCAAG
>JACDEG010000203.1 GCA_013816505.1 Pyrinomonadaceae bacterium
GGGTTACGCTGCGCGCTGCGCGAAAAACTTGAGCGACCCGCGGTGGGGCGGCACTATAGCATCATTGGCGATTTACGCAACAACTTTGCGAAGGTTGCTGTGTCAGGGTCGGGTCGCCGCGGCGCGAAGAGCGAACGCCCGGTCAGAACGTCGCCGCATTCGTCGCTTCTATTGGGGTGAGGTGAAGGTTATTAGTCGGTCACCACTGCACTGTAGCTCGACATTGGGTCGGTGGCCTCGGCGGTCGCCGCTCTAGTCGCCCTGTCGGCGTTCGCCGGATGGCCGTTGTTGTCCGCCACGGGTGACGGTTGAGTCTCGTTCACATAGGTGAGCCAATCGCCGGGCGCGGGGCGCTCGCCCTTGGTGATCTCGAAGAAGGTTTGTTGAATGCGCGCGGTGATACTACCGCGTTTGCCGGCGCCGATCTGCACGCGGTCGACCGAGCGGATCGGCGTCACCTCAGCCGCTGTGCCGGTAAAGAACAGTTCGTCGGCGATGTAGAGGGCGGCGCGCTGCACGCCCTCTTCAACGAGCGGGATGTCCAGCTGGCGGCAAATCTGAATCACGCTGTCGCGCGTGATGCCCGGCAGGATCGAGGATGAGAGCGGCGGCGTGATGACCTTCCCGTCATGCACCAAAAAGATGTTCTCGCCGGAACCTTCCGAGACGAAGCCGCGGTCGTCGAGCGCGATGCCTTCGGCATAGCCGTTCGTCAGCGCCTCCATCTTGATGAGTTGCGAATTCATATAGTTCGCGCCGGCCTTCGCCATCGCGGGCATCGAGTTCGGCGTCAGCCGATTCCACGTCGAGACGCACACATCCACACCCTGCTCAATCGCTTCGTCGCCGAGATACTTGCCCCAGTCCCACGCGCCGATGTAGCACGATAGCGGGTTCGGGAACGGGTTGACGCCGAACGCCGGGCGCTCTTCGTCGAGACTGCGGAAGATGATCGGGCGCAGATAACACTGGTCGAGTCCGCTGCGCTTCACGAGTCCGATTGCCGCTGCGCACAACTCGTCAATCGTGCGCCCGTGATCCATGCGGTAAATCTTCGCGGAGTTGAGCAAGCGTTTCATGTGCTCGCGCAGGCGGTAGATCGCGGGGCCGCGCTTCGTCGAATAGCAGCGGACGCCTTCGAAGACGCTCGATCCGTAGTGGATGACGTGTGACATCACGTGGATGCGGGCGTCGTCCCATTTAATGAACCGGCCATCGTGCCAAACTTCGGAAGCGATGCGCACAGTCTTCACGTCTTTCTTCGGCGCGTCTTCAGAGAACATATCGTTTCACACTCCTCAAATAAGTTTATTAATCACGTCGTTCTTGAATTCAGCATTGAACTCAAAGCAATTCGCGGTTGCGGCGAGGGGGCAGAACGCGGACGGAAAATGCTTTGACAGTAAATTCTCGGGGCTGAAAAAGAAGTCGAACGATAGCGTAAAGCGTCGAGGCTTGGCAAGGCGCGCTTGATTCTTCGCGGGCGGCTCTCGTACTATCGGCCCCGTTTTGCCAAACACGACCACCCGCCCGCGCATCGGCATTCACGCGCCGATTGCGGGCGGCATACAGAATGCGCTCTTGAAGTCGCAACAACTCGGCTGCGACGCGGTGCAAATCTTTTCGCGCAATCCGCGCGGATGGACGGCGCGACCGCTCGGCGATGAAGAGGTCGCGCGCTTTCGCGAGGTACGTGAGGAGACGGCGATTTCGCCAGTCGTAATTCACGCCAACTACCTCGTCAACATGGCGGCCTTTGATCGGGTCGTCAGAGACAAATCAATCGCCTCGTTTCGCGAAGAAGTGTTGCGTGGCATCACGCTCGGCGGTGACTATCTCGTGCTGCACCCCGGCAGCGCGCGCGGCGCTTGCGAACAAGATGCAATCCGCACATGCGCGGAGAGTTTGAAGCGGGCGTGCGACGGAATCGAGCTTGGTTCTTTTCGCATCCTGTTAGAGAACACTGCTGGCCAGGGCGAGTGCATCGGCCATCGCTTCGAGCACTTGCGCGACATCATCGGGGCATGCCCCACGCTCAATCTCGGCGTCTGCTTCGACACGGCGCACGCCTTCGCCGCCGGCTACGACCTGCGCGACGAGGATTGCTTCGACGCGACGATGGCGGCGCTTCGACTCAACGTCGGTTTAGAGAGCATCCGCGCCGTGCATTTCAACGACTCGAAGGCGGCGTACAACTCGCGCGTTGATCGCCACTGGCACATCGGCCTCGGCTGCATCGGGAGCGAGGCGCTTGCCCGCGTTGCGCGTCACCCCGGTTTGGCGCATGCCGTCTTCCTGCTCGAAACGCCACAGGACGAGGCCGGCGACGACGCGCGCAACCTGAACGCGCTGCGTGAGTGCATCGGTGTAGGAGTAATCGTGTAAGATGGGAGCATGATGGACATCGAACTCAAGGGCGGTGCCGCCGGGCCGGTGTACGCTCAAATTCGCGAACAGATCGAGGCGCAGATTCGTGACAAGAAACTCACATCGGGCGAGGCGCTGCCTTCGCCGGTGTCTCTGGCGCAAAAGCTCTCGGTTGATAAAGGTGAAATCCAACGCGCCTACTTTGAGTTAGAAAAGGCCGCGGTGATCGTCAAGCGAATGACCAAGGATTTTCTCGGTAAAGAGAAAACTACTTACACCGTGAAGTGAATCGAGCCGGGCCGTGCGTCAGTGTGAATGCACGGTCTGTCACGACCGTGTTCGGCTTCGATAATTCGGATGGTGCGCCGTCAACCATCGCCACTTCCGAGTTCGACAACCGCGCACCTGGTGCGCTACGATGACCCAACGTATTTACTTGTGAGAGGGTGTGACGCTCAATGATACGTAGACTAAACCGACCCTCGACCCTCTACCTTACAGTGCCGCTCGGCAACCGCGCCCGCTAACGAACGTGCGCGGTCGTTGATGCGGCGCGATTCAACACGCGACAGAATAATCAATGGTTAAGAGCGGGCGCACGCGAATGCTTGATGATGCGCGTCTTCCGGCTTCTGAAGAAGTGTCGATTGCTGTAGGGAGAGGCGTGTGAACATTTATGGACGAGAAATATTACCCGGAAAAAATCGAAGAGAAGTGGCAGCAGCATTGGGAAACGACCGGCGCTTTTCGCGTCGAGCGCGACGACCAACGCCCGAAATTCTACTGCCTGGAGATGCTGCCGTATCCGTCAGGTTTTCTGCACATGGGACATGTCCGTGTCTATTCAATTGGTGACGCGTTGGCATGGTACAAGCGGCTGCGCGGCTTCAACGTGCTACACCCGATTGGATGGGACAGCTTCGGGCAGCCCGCCGAGCAGGCCGCAATCAAGCGCGGCGTCCAACCCGGCGCGTGGACCGAAGAGAACATCGCACACATGCGCGGGCAACTGAAGCGCCTCGGCGTCAGCTACGACTGGCGGCGCGAGATTGCTGCGCACCGCCCGGATTATTACAAGTGGGATCAGTGGTTCTTTTTGAAAATGCACGAGCGCGGCCTCGCCTACAAGCGCACGTCGCCGGTCAACTGGTGCCCGAACGAGCAGACGGTGCTGTCGAACGAACAGTCTTCGGGCGGCGTCTGCTGGCGCTGTGGCGCTGCGGTCGAGAAGAAAGACCTCGATCAGTGGTTCATCCGCATCACCGAGTACGCCGAGCAGTTAATCAACGACATGGCGGAGATCGAAGCGGGCTGGCCGGAGCGCGTGCTGACGATGCAGCGCAACTGGATCGGCAGAAGCGTTGGCGCGTACATCGATTTCCCGATCAAAGACACACCGGCCAAGGTGCGCGTCTTCACGACACGCGTGGACACGGTCTACGGCGCGAACGCCATTGTCCTTGCCGCCGAACACCCTCTGCTGAGTGAGCTATTGGAAGGCTCGTCGCTGAAGGCGGATGTTGACCGCTTCGCCGAGCGTGTGCGCGCGAGTCGAGCGGCGCGTGCGTCTAACGCAGCGGCGCCCGGCGAAGAGGAAGAGAAGGAGGGGGTCAACACCGGATTGTTCGCGGTCAATCCGTTCAGCGGCGAACAACTGCCGGTGTGGGTCGCTAACTACGTGTTGATGGACTACGGCGCGGGCGCGGTGATGAGCGTCCCTGCGCATGACGAGCGCGATTTCGAGTTCGCGCAAAGATACTCTCTGCCCGTGCGCCGCGTCATCGAGCGTATCTCGCACGAGCAGGAACAAATCGCGCATGACGAGAGGGAACTGGACCAATCCCTCGCGATGAAGCATGCGTTCACCGATTACGGCATCCTCGTCAACAGCGGCGAGTGGAGCGGCAAGCTGTCCGAAGTCGCGATCCCGGAGATGGCGCGATACGCCGAAGAGCAAGGCTTCGGTGGCGGCGCGGTGACGTACCGCTTGCGCGACTGGGGCATCTCGCGCCAACGTTTCTGGGGCGCGCCGATCCCCATCATCTACTGCGACGGTTGCGGTGCCGTGCCCGTCCCGGAAAAAGATTTGCCGGTCGTGCTGCCGGAGCGCGCTGCGTTCACCGGCGCCGGCGAATCACCGCTCGCCAGCGTCGCCGAATTCGTCAACACCACTTGCCCGAAGTGCGGCAAACCCGCGCGCCGTGAAACCGACACGATGGACACGTTTGTCGATTCGTCGTGGTACTTCTTCCGCTACTGCGACCCGCACAACGAGCGCGCGGCGTTTGACCCGGCGACAGTCAAATATTGGACGCCGGTCGACAGGTACGTCGGTGGCATCGAGCACGCAGTGATGCACTTGCTCTACACACGCTTCTGGACGAAGCTGATGCGCGACATCGGCATCGTCTCCTTTAATGAGCCGGTCAGGAATTTGACGACGCAGGGCATGGTCGTGGCCGAGACTTTCTACCGCGAGGACGGCGAGAAGAAAAGCTACTTCAACCCGTCCGAGGTGAACATCGAGCGTGACGACAAGGGGCGTGTGATCAGCGCGCGGTTAGTTGGCGACGGCTCGTCGGTGACTATCGGGCCGTTCGAGAAGATGTCGAAGTCGACGAACAACGGCGTCGATCCGGACGAAATGATTCGAGCGTATGGGGCCGATGCCGTCCGGCTGTTTATGCTGTTCGCGGCTCCGGTGGAGAACGACTTGCGCTGGCAGGAGACGGGCATCGAGGGCGCGGTGCGTTTCCTGCGCCGCGTCTACACGTTCGTGTGGCGCTGGCACGAGAGTTTGCAGGATGCGCCGCAGAAGAGCGCGCCCGCACACGATCAATTCAGCGCGGCGGCGCGCACGCTGCGACACGAGACGCACCGGGCGATTGCGCGCGTCACCGAAGGCTTCGAGCGGATGAGCTATAACACGAACGTCGCCGCGCTGATGGAACTGTCAAACGCGCTCGGCGATTTTCAGGTTGTGCCTGAACAGGCGACGCCCGCCGAACGCTTCGCGGTGCTCGAAGCGTTCGAGTCGCTGGTGCTGATGCTCGCGCCATTTACGCCGCACGCCGCCGAAGAGATGTGGGAGAGCCTGGGGCACGCGGGCGGCATCCTCGCCGGCGTCCGTGAAGGCCGCGTCCGTTGGCCGCAACTCGATGAAGCATTGGCGCGACGCGAGGAGTTAGAGATTCCGGTGCAGGTCAACGGTAAGCTGCGGGGTCGCATCCGCGCGACTCTGGATACAGCCGAGGACGAACTGCGCGCCGCCGCGCTCGCCGATGAAAAGGTGCGCGCGTGGACCGACGGGCACGAAGTCGTCCAGATCGTCGTCGTGCCGCGACGCCTCGTCAACATCGTCGTGCGCTAAAGGACAGACGCGGGCGTGACCGGCGGATAGTGGACGGGATGAGCGAATCGAATCGGAGATACGTTCATCCCGTCCGCGTGTGAGTGGGCTGCTTTCAACCTAGCGTGAATAAATGCTGACCCGCCATGACTGCCTTGCGAGACGTGTGGGGAGTTGTTAGAATTTTTGCATTCGCGCGAACCGGAAATGTTTTCAATCGCCTGTCAGTCAGAGCCACCTGATGAAAGAATGCTCGGTCTGTTCTCGTTGCTTCCCAGATCACATCAACCACTGTCCGAGTGACGGTGATTTGTTGAAGTCCACGATCAACGGTGACCCGATGCTTGACGGGCGCTATCAACTGGAGCGGCGCATCGGACAGGGCGGCATGGGCGTCGTCTTCAAGGCGCGTCATATCTTCCTCAAAACCCAACACGCCATCAAAATCATTCTCCCGGACCTGGTCGGCAACGACCCGTCGTTAATCACGCGCTTTCGCCAGGAGGCGATGGCGGCTGCGGCAATCCGGCACCCGAATATTATCGCCGTCACAGATTTCGGCGTCGTCAACAGCACGATGCCGTTTCTCGTGATGGAGTTCGTCCAGGGCCGGTCGCTGCACGACATTCTCGCGGAAGAGGGGCGGCTCACGCCGGCGCGGGCGCTGGAGATCATCACGGGCGTCGCCGCCGGCCTCGGCGAAGCGCATCGACAGGGGATCGTACATCGCGATTTGAAGCCGCTCAACATCATGCTGCGCGACGGTCTACCGGCGGGCGAGGGCGTCAAGCTGCTCGACTTCGGCCTCGCGAAAATCAAGTCGGGCGATCTGCTCGGTTCGTTCGTCGCGGCGCAGACGACCGGGCTGATGGGGTCACCATTCTACATGGCCCCCGAACAATGGTCGGATGAAGAGCCGGACAGCCGCGCCGACCTCTACAGCCTCGGCGTCATCTTCTACCAGATGCTCGCCGGCACGGTGCCGTTCAAGGGTGCATCCATCCCGTCGATCATGAAGAAGCACCTGACGAGTCCCCCGCCGGGCCTCGTCGAACACGGGGTCAGTGTGCCGTCCGCGTTTGAAGAGGTGCTGCGCTCGGCACTCGAAAAGGAGGCCGACAAACGCCCCGCGACGGTCGAGCTTTTCATTAGCCGTCTGCGTGAAGCGATCATCAATTCCGGCCCCATTATCATCCTGGATTCGCCACCACGCGACGCCGCGTCGAGCGTTTCGCCGGCCACGCTCGCTATCGGGCGCGACACAGGCGATCAAGTGGCGGGGGCGGTCAGCTCCGAAGATGTCGGCGATTCGACTCGGGCCGGAACAGAGGGAACGCGGACGGATCTCCCTGCGGCACCGAAGCGCGGCGCAACATCGCGTGACACCAAACCACCGGAACCTCTCTCTGAGGCGGCGGAGAGGGATTTACGCAGCGCGCAGACAGAGGTCTTCAGCATCCATCAGACGGCACCCAATCTGACTGCTGAAGAGAAGATTCGCCGGCTCGCCGCGGAACACTCTCACCAGCAAGGCTCCAGCCAGCGAATCACCGATCAGCGAATCGAGAGTTCCGCGCCTCAGAGCGGCGTCGGCGATGAAGTGGCGCGCGCCGAGGCCGAAGAGCGCGCGGGCGTCGAAGAAGCGCGCCGCCGCGAGGCCGAGTTGCTTCGTCAGCAACCAATCGCGTCCGCGATGTGGCCGCGAAGCGAGTCGTCGGTGCAAATTCCAATCGACACATCGCTCGGTCTGCCCCCGCCCCTGCCGGCCGCATCTTCGTCCGCACAATTCGGAACAGCCGAGTCGAGCGTTGCGACGCTACGCTCGCCACGCACGATACTGCTCGCGGCGGCGGCAGTCGTCGTGTTGGCGCTGGTCGGCGGCGCGCTCGGGCTGTTGTTCGTGAAGCTCACCGATACCGACATCGCCACGCCCCCGTTCATCTCTAACAGTAGCAATCGGATTGAAGTTAATGCGAACGCGCGACCAGGCGCGTCGCCGTCCGCTACAGGTTCCGTTACGGCGACGACGCGACCCGATTTGATTGCGCTTCCCGGCGGCACGTTCCAGATGGGTCGCAACGACGTGCCGTCACCGAGGGATTCGAGCGTCCCGGTCGCTTACCGGCTGTGGGTGTACAACCAGTGGCCGGCGCATCCGGTGACGGTGCGTCCGTTCGCGATTGACCGTACGGAAGTGACCAACGCCGAGTATGCGGAGTTCGTGCACGTGACCGCGTACCCTCCGCCGCCCGATTGGCCGAACAACAATCCGCGCGCCGGGCAGGAGCAGTGGCCGGTGCGCAACGTGACCCTTGAAGACGCGCAACGCTTTGCCAACTGGCGCTCGCAACGCGACAAGGTGAAGTACCGTCTGCCGACCGAAGAAGAGTGGGAGTATGCAGCGCGCGGCGGCCAGACGCGTCGGATGTATCCGTGGAACGGTCAGTGGAGAGAGGGCGCGGCCAACCTCGACTCGGCGACGTTGAAGCCGGTCGGCTCGCACCCCGACGGTGATACACCGCAGGGCGTGGCCGACATGATCGGCAACGTCTGGGAATGGACTTTGACGGTCGCGACGATGTACAGGGGCAACAACGTGCTTGGCCTGGTCGCAGGCGACAAGCAGAAGGCGGTGGTGCGCGGCGGTTCGTACCAAAGCAGCGCGCAAGGTGACGAGCCGATTACCGCGACGGCGCGGCGGTGGGTTGATAAAGAGAAGCGAGACCCGGTCATCGGCTTCCGCCTGGTGCGCGAAAATCCATAACGGGCCGCGCCGCGAAGAAAATTTATGTACGCTGCGTCGCAGCTAAAACGAGACAGGTAAAGGAAATTACGCATTCATGATTCACACTAAACAATCTTCCGACATCTCGCCTCCGTTGTGGACGGGGTCGCGCATTGCTCTCGCGTGCGCGGTATTCGGCGCGCTGATCTTCGCGGCGTCCAATTGCGACAATGCGACGAACGACGGTTCCGCCGGCAACGGAAACGTCAACGCGAACACTAATCAACCCGCGCCCGCCAACCGTTCGGCGTCGGCTACTGTGACGGTCGGCCGCGAACCGTCCGTGCCCGAAAGGGCCGCCGTACCGGGCGCGAATACGGGAACGAGTGCGACGGCGGCGCTGCCGAACGGCGTGGCGGAGCGTGATGTGAAGATGCTCGACGGGAAATCTTTCCGGCTGGCGGATTATGCGGGGAAGGTCGTCGTGCTCGACATCTGGGCGACGTGGTGCGGACCCTGCCGTAAGATGGTTCCCGATCTGGTCGCCGTGACGAATGAGTACAAAGGGCGTGGCGTCGAAGTAATCGGCCTCACGACCGAAGACCCGGAGACGGCCAGTGAATTGGTGCGCAACTTCGCTCGCGAGTTCAAGATCAATTACAAACTGGGTTGGATCGAAGAGGATATGTACCTGACGCTGTCGCGCGGCCAGAACGTCATCCCGCAGACATTCGTGATCGGCCCGGACGGGCGGATCATCAAGCACATCCGTGGTTACGGCGAGCAGGTTCCGACGATATTGCGCGAAGCGATTGAGCAGGGCGTGAGCAAAAGGGGATGAAATGGACGCGACCCGCTGCAGGCCGGGCCGCTCTCCTGTCAATCGTTTCTCTGCTGTTCTTCGATCTCGCGTTGTTCTTCGAGTTCGCGCTCCCCCTGCTCTCCGAGTTCGCGCCCCTGACGCTCTAACTCAGGGTTCTGCATGCCCTGTGCGACACTCTCTTTAGCGCGGCCCTCGATGATCTTCATCTCGGCCTCGACGCGGCCCTCGACCTGGTCGATGGGCGCGAGTTCACCGAGTTCCTCCTGGGTCACAACTTTATCTCTGTCGATCTCCATTAATCTCTCTCCTCCTGGTTGAAATTTTGGCGGTCATGGAATGCGCGGCATCCTCTCATTCTTTGCGCCGCGTGGTCAAATCAGTCGCCCGGTTTGAGCGGCGGCCCGGCGGTCACGCTTCTTCGATGGCGCGTGCGCCATGTGGTCGGCGGATGGTTTTACGTTCTACCCGAAGCCGGATACACTTGTTCAGCATCTTTTTGAAAGGTCAGCGTCATGGTCAAAAAGTTCACAGAACTCTACGTTGTCGAGTACAGCCTTAGCCAACAAGCCTTCAACGTCAGCACCGTTGATGAAATGCTGGATAAGAATGTGAATCAGGGGTTGAAATGACAGACAAGCGAGCCGAATTGGTAGAATGTTCTTACTATGGAAATTCAACTCATTCAACTCTATCTGCTTGTCTGTCGCATTTACGATACTCATTC
>JACDEG010000204.1 GCA_013816505.1 Pyrinomonadaceae bacterium
GTGCCGGAGACGTGCCCCACGAGCTATCGCGACCAGTCCGCGCTCGAATGGTCGAAGCTGATCGGCGAACGCTACGTGGACTATTACGCGCACGAACGTGATTTTCGCTCCTGCATTTTCCGTCTCTCGGCGGTCTACGCGCGGCCTTCCGAGGGAAACGATAACGGATTCGTCACGCACTATGTCGAATCGGTGAAGCGTGGTTGGCCGCTGCGCCTGCCAGCCGAAGGCAGACCGGTGCGCGACATCCTGCACGTCGACGACTTCTCGCGTGCCTGTCGCGCCTTCATCGATTCGTCCGTCGCGCACGGCCTGTACAACCTCGGCGGTGGGAGGGGTAATGCCCTCAGTCTGCGCGAGATCGTCGAAACCGTCGGACGCATGATTCAGGTCGAGCCGCAATTCGAAGAGCAACAGGACGCGAACGCGCCGACGCCTTTCAACTACACCTCCGACCTGACGCGAGTCCACGCTGAGATCGGCTGGCAGCCACAGACCCGCGTCGAAGATGGTTTACGCAGTCTGTTGTGATGAATCAGTTTTGAGCGAACGTAAGTTACATTCCGAGCGAATCGAGCGCGTCATGGTGCGCGGCGCGAACTGGGTCGGCGACGCCGTGATGACGATTCCGGCGTTGCGCGCGCTGCGCCATGTGTTGCCCGGCGCGCACGTCACGCTTGCCACACGCGCGTGGGCGGAAGGGATTTTCACGGACGTGGATTTTATCGACGACGTGATGAGCGTCGACGGTGGCGAGCGCCACGGACTACTGCGCGCGCGCGTCGCGGAGATTCGCGCGTTACGCAAAGCCCGGTTTGATCTCGCGGTCATCTTCCCAAATGCGTTCGCGCCCGCGCTCGCGGCGGCGGCGGCGCGCGTCCCCATGCGCATCGGCTACGCGACCGGGGGTCGTCGTCATCTATTGACACACCCGCTCGCTCCACCGGAGTGGCGCCATCAGCGGCACGAAGTCTTTTACTATCTCAACATCATCGCCGAACTCGAACGCGCTTTGACCGGGAACGATGGCGAAGCGCGACGCACCGTTGACATCGGCGCACCGCCTCCGCCGCTCGGCTTAACCATCGCGTCTGTGCGACAGGATAGCGCGCGCGAGGTTCTGCGTCGTCACGGCGCGCGCCTTGATCGCCTGCTCGTCGCGCTGTGTCCGGGGTCGACCAATAGCCGCGCGAAGCGTTGGCCGTCCGAGAGATTTGCGGCGCTCGCCGACCAACTGATTGACGCAACGGGCGCGGAGGTCGTGTTAATCGGCGCGCGCGAAGAGATCGACGTCACACGGCAGGTCGTCCGAGGGATGAACCGGCGGGCGGTGGTGCTGACCGGCGAAACGAGTCTCGCCGAGACCGTCGCCGTCCTGAGCGTCTGCGACTTACTGATTACCAACGACACCGGCCCGGCGCATATCGCGGCGGCCATCAATCTCCCGACGCTTGCCATCTTCGGCCCGACGGACCCGACCACGACGCGCCCATTTTCCGATCTCGCGGAAGTCGTGCGCGAGCCGCCGGAGTGTGCGCCGTGCATGCTGCGCGACTGCCCGATTGACCACCGTTGCATGACGGCGATTACGCCGCGGGACGTCTTCGCGCGCGCCGACCGCGTGCTGCGCCGGGGCGTCACCGTGGCGACGGTGGAGGCCGCTCAATGAACCGCCGCGCCGTCTTCATCGACCGCGACGGGACGATCTCGGAAGAGGTCGGCTACGTCAATCATCCGTCGCGCTACCGCGTCTTTCCTTACTCGGCGCAGGCCATCAAGTTGCTTAACGACGCAGGCTGGCTGGCGATTCTGGTCACCAATCAGGCAGGCGTCGCGCGCGGCTACTTCGCCGAAGAAATGATCGGCACGGTACACAACATCCTCACACAAGAGTTGGAGCGCGGCGGAGCGCGGCTCGATGCGATTTATTTCTGCCCACATCACCCGACAATCGGCGATCCCCCGTACCGCTTCGATTGTGACTGTCGCAAACCGAAGCCCGGATTGATCCGACGCGCCGTCGCTGAGTTCCGTATCGATGCCGCGCGCAGTTGGATGGTCGGCGACCGTTACAGCGACACGGAGTTGGCGCGCAACGCCGGCGTGCGTGCCGCGTTCGTGCTGAGCGGCTACGGTCGCGGCGAGTGGGAGCATCAACGCCGCGCGTGGCGGCACCAGCCGGACGCGGTTGCCGAAAATCTTTTGGAAGCAGTCGAGATTATCATCGCGGAAAAATAACCGGCGAGCGGTGAGTAGCTAAATCCTCAAACGTGATGGGTGACAGGTGACAGGTGACAAGAAAGCGTTGAGGCACGTGAGTGTTTCCGAGCGGAGCCACAGTTTTCGGGTCAAGATGCTGGCCGATAGGACGAGTCCTGTGCGGCACAGACATTCAAACTGTCCTGTCACCTGTCACGATTTACCTGTCACTACTGAGTAAATCGAGATATGGGAGAGTGGTAGACGCGGCAATTGGAGTGGGAGGAGAAGGCGCGACGTGACGATTGAAGCGCATTCCAGTTTCGAGGGCGAAGGCGTGCGCGCCGAACGGCTCAGCCGTGTGCTCGAACTGTTTTCCGGGCGGTGCGTTGTGGTGCTCGGCGATTTGGTTGCCGATCAATTTCTGTACGGCGAAATCAGTCGTGTCTCGCGCGAGGCGCCGGTGCTCATTCTGCGCCACGAACGCACCGAAACCGTGCCGGGTGGCGCCGCCAACTGCGCCGTCAACCTCGCGGCGCTCGGTGCCCGCGTAACAATTGTCGGGGCCGTCGGCGAAGACGAACCTGGGCGCACGCTCATTAATAAGCTTCATGCGGCGGGTGTCGACTGCGGCGGCGTCGTCCGACAAAGCGCGCGACAAACGACCACCAAAGTTCGCATCCTCGCCGGCCAGTCAAACTCGATGCGACAACAAGTGATCCGCGTCGACTACGAAGGCACGCAGTCGTCTGACCCAATATTTCAGGTGCAGATTTCAGCGCTCCTCAGCGACGCCCTGCTGCACGCTGACGCGGTCATCATCTCTGACTATAACTATGACGTCGCGAACGCCGCGACGACGACGCTGCTGCGCGAGGCGGCAACGAAGAACGAGTTGCCGATCATCGTCGATTCGCGTTTTCGTCTGCCGGAGTTTTCCGGCTTTACCTCCGCAACGCCGAACGAAGCCGAGGTCGAGCAGGTGCTCGGCAGACGTTTGACCGACCGCGCGGAGATTGAAACGGCGGGCGAAGAGTTGCGTGCGCGGCTCGGCTACCGGGCGCTTCTGATTACGCGCGGCAGTCAGGGGATGGTGCTGTTGGAGCGCGACGCCGCGCCGATGCACGTCGCGCCGGTCGGTGCGCGAGAGGCCGTCGACGTGACCGGCGCGGGCGACACGGTGATCGCGGCCTACACGCTTGCCGTCGCTTCGGGCGCAAGCTTCGCGGACGCGGCGCACCTCGCGAACTACGCGGGCGGACTCGTCGTGATGAAACGCGGAACGGCGTCAATCGACCGTCAGGAGTTGCTGGCGTCGGTCAGGCAAGCCGCTTCGTCTTCGTCGTAAATAGCGGTGTCACGAGCGAACGATCATTTGAATTTCTTGGCACCGGTTTTCACTCAGATTAAGGGTTAACATGAGTAGTGATATGACCAATGAACAACTGAAGCCCGACGCCGCGTCGCGCATCCTCGAACGCAACCGCTTGATTGCGCGCGTCGCCATCGCTCGTCGCAGCGGCGCCCGCATCGTGTTGGCGAACGGATGCTTCGACATTCTGCACGTCGGCCACGTGCGCTACCTCGAAGCGGCGCGTGGGTTCGGCGATATGCTCGTGGTTGCCGTTAACTCGGACGCGCAGGTGTGCGCGCTCAAAGGCGAGGGCCGCCCCTTCGTCCCAGAGCGCGAGCGTGCCGAAGTGATTGCCGCGTTGCGCGCCGTCGACCTCGTGACCATCTTCCATGAGCCGACCGTCGAGGCGCTGCTGCTCGCCATTCGCCCCGACATTCACGCCAAAGGCACCGACTATACCCCCGACACGGTCCCCGAACGCAATGTGGTACGATCCTACGGTGGCCGCGTCGCCGTCGTCGGCGATTCCAAAGACCACTCGTCAACGGATGTAATTAATAAAGTACTGATGCAGAAGACGGAGGACTGAGTGCTGAGTTTAAGAGGGACTGCTTTTGCTCAGTACTTAATATTCAGTCGTTGTTTATTAAATGCGGATTCTCATCGTCAAACTCGGAAGTATCGGCGACATTGTTCACGCGTTGCCGTCGCTGGCGGCGATTCGGCGTGCGCTGCCGCGTGCGGAAATCTCGTGGGTGGTCGAGCGACGCGCGGCGGAGATTCTGCGGGACAACCCGATGTTGGATGGTCTCATCGAAATCGACACGAAGGCCATGAGGCGCTGGCCGGTGTCTGGGGAGACGCTGCTGGCACCGCGTCAGCAGTTACGTCGGCTACGCGCCTCGGCCTTCGATTTCACCATCGACTTCCAGGGTCTTCTTAAATCCGCTGCCATTGCTCGACTGTCCGGTGCCCCGCGCCGCTACGGGTTCGCGCAGAACGCACTGCGCGAGCCGGCGAGCCGTTTCCTTCTCACCCACGCTGTCGAAGTTCCTTCGCACACCCACGTCATCAGAAAGAATCTTGCGCTCGCCGCCGGCGCGCTCGGCATCGACATGCCTGAGAGTGCCGATGATTTCGTGTTTCCCATCTCCGTCGCGCCCGCGCACGTGCGCGAGGCCGAGGCACTGACCGCGGGCGTGGGCGGTGAGTTCGCCATCCTGAACCCCGGCGGCGGCTGGCCGACGAAGCTGTGGGACACGAAACGCTTCGGCGCGCTGGCCAACGAATTATGGACGCGACACGGTCTGCGCTCACTCGTCACACACGGCCCCGGCGAGCGTGAGTTGGCCGAAGCTGTGGCCGGCGCAAGCCGCGCGCGTGTCGCACACGTCGCATCGCCGACGCTGAAAGGTTTTTTCGAGTTAGCAAAGCGCACCGCCCTCTACGTCGGCGGCGACACGGGGCCGACGCACCTCGCGGTCGCGGCTGATGCGCCGGTCGTCGGACTGTTCGGCCCAACTGAATGGTGGCGCAACGGCTCGCCGCGAGCGACCGACATCTGCGTCGAACGCACCGACATCAATTGCCGTACTGACTGCCATCGCCGCGCGTGCTCGAACTGGATTTGCATGGATATTGAAGTTGGGCGCGTCGTCGAAGCTGTCGGCGAACGTTTGCGTCGCGCCGCGAATTTGAGAAGCGTCGGAGCGATTGTTAATGCGTAAGGGCGGGACATGGGTGCAGCGTTGGCGCGTGCCGCTCGGATTTTTGTGCGGTGCCGCCTTCATCGTGCTTGCTCAACCCGCGCCGTCGACGCTGATTATCGGTGGGGTGGTGGCGATGCTCGGCCTCGCTATCCGCGCGTGGTCCGCCGGACACATCAGGAAGAACGACGCGCTCGCCGTCTCCGGGCCTTACGCACACACACGAAATCCCCTTTACCTCGGCAGCTTTCTTCTCGGACTCGGTTTCACGATTGCGGCGGGGCGTCCGCTGTTGCTCGGCGGCATCTTCGCCGCGCTTTTTCTGGGCATCTATCTGCCCGTGATGCGCGTCGAAGCGGCGACCCTCGTCCAGCTTTTCGGCGAGTCGTACGAGCGTTACGCGAAGACGGTGCCACTTTTCTTCCCACACCTGACGCCATACCGCGAAGCGGCTTTCCCACGGACGAAGTTCGACGCCGGCCTGTACATGCGTTACCGCGAGTATCGCGCGGCGCTCGGACTGCTGGCGGCATTGGGTATGTTGGTGTTGAAAACAATTTGGCTGAGGTGAACCGAGAAAGAATGTTTCGTCGCGGTCTATCCATTCTGACGGGGTTGCTGCTGCTGTGCGCGCTGATCCTTTCTTCCGTTGCCCACACCGACGCGGTGGGGTCACGGCCCGACAAGGCTCCGGCCACGACAATGCCTTTTGAACACGCCGAACAACTCGTCTACGAAGGAGAGTTCTCCAAGCTGATGCTGCGCGGCATTAAAATCGCCGAACTCCGTTTCACCGCCCGCCGCGCCCCCACCGTTGATTCCGCCTCAACTGAGTCCGCAACCACGACCTCCGTCTCACGCAAGCCGGGGACGAACGGGGACGCGCCGCTCGTGTTCGTCAGCGACGTTCAATCGCGAGGCTGGTTCCGTAAGTTGTTCGGCATCAATTTCCATTACCTCGTCGAATCAACCGTCGAGCCTTCATCGCACTCGATTCTGCGCACCACAAAACTCGATCAGCAGGGTGAGCGCGTGCGCACCAGCGAAGCGATTTTTGACCGCGTACAGAACAAGGTGGCGTGGGTTGAGCGCGACCCGCGCGACCCGACTCGCCCGCCGCGCGTCGTCAACGCGCCAATCAACGGTGCGGCGCACGACCTTATCTCAGTGATCTATTACCTTCGCACGCAGACGCTCACGCCGGGACAGTCGTTTGCGCTGAAGGTCAGTGATTCGGGCGGCGTGTACGACGTGCCCGCCACAGTCTTCGCCGAACCGAAGAAGATGAAGAGCATCCTCGGCCGCGTCCGCGTGGTGCGCGTCGGCATTGACCTCTTCGGCAAGGAGCGACTCGTTGACCGCGAGGGCACCATGTCGATCTGGGTCACCGACGACGCCCGCCACGTCCCCATCCGCGCGCGCATCAGCACCGACCTCGGCACACTCGACATCACGCTTAAAAAGATGTCGCGGTAACTGTCCGGCTCTCACCGTTCTGATAAGCGAAAGTGAGTCTCTCATCCAAGCGTATCCATCGACCCTCGCGTGTTTCGACGCACGTTGACATTGCGCACACAATCCCTTACAAAGTGGTTCGTTCTACCAACACAACAAACATGCTCCGGCCTGTCCACAACAGGTGGCGGGTGACGACTGAGATTTCACCAGATGCCCTTCTTCCCTCCCGGCAGTTCCGAACATTTTATCCTGCCAACGGTCATCGCCGAGCCGCCCGCCGCCGTCCGCGACAAACTGGCCGCGCTGTCAGTCGACGAGCCTCTGCCGCAGACCTATGCGGGCGATATGATCCGCCTGCTTGCCCAATCGCCGTATAAACTTTTTCTTTACTGGAGTCACGCGCGCGACCCGTTCGCGATTCTTGGCCGGGGCTTCGGGAACACCGCCGCGCAGTATCGGATAGCGGTGCGCTTAATTGATGTGGAGAGCGGTGACGGGAGTTTAGCTGAGGCGTCGGTGTTCGCACGCAACCACTGGTTTTCCGCCAGAGCGGGGAGAGCTTACCGCGCCGAGGTCGGGTTGTTCGCGCCCGGTCGCCCGTTCATCCGCTTGCTCACTTCCGCGGAGGTGCGCACGCCGCGCGCGAGCGTCTCCGAAATCACAGATGATTCAGCGCTGTTCGCCGCTTCGGCCCCGGAGTTTGCGCGCGTGCTGGACGAAGCGGGATATACCAGCGACGCGCTGGAAGTCACGCTTGAAGCGGCTGACGAAGCGAGTGAAGGAACGGCGGCGGTGACGCGCGACGTGACGCGGCAGTTGACCGGAAGCGATTTGCCGGAGGGTGATGCGACGCTGCTGACGGAGATGCGTGCGCTGCTGGCCGCGCTCGCCTTCGGTATCCCGCGCGAACGCCTGCAACTGATGGTCTCGCCCGCACTCGCGCGTTGGCTGGGCGCCGTCATTGCGGAGCGCGAGGGCGCTCTTGATGCGGCACGTCTGTTGGACATCTTGCGCGCGACTCTCGCGCTCGAACTTGATGACGAGAGTTTGCTGAGCATTGAGGAACAAGAAGCGATGCGCCGCGTGGCGCGTTTCGTCGTCGGCGGAAGCGACGTGCAACTCCCGACGCAGCGCCCGCGACTGTTCATGCCGAGTATGACGCCGGGCGCCGCGCCACCCACGTCCGCCCGCCAGCGCAAATTGTAAGTTTGAGCGCGGGTGTCACCTGACAAACAGACTAAACAGTTTTGAGTTTTAAGTTTTGAGCTAAAAACTGAAGACTCAAAACTGAATAACTGTTCGCCGGCTATCTAACAACTTTCGCTCGCGTACTAAAACCACTATTCATTAGCGATTCCAATCGTGCCAACCGGATACTTCAGTCTCATCCTTCACGCGCACCTGCCATTTGTGCGCCACCCCGAGCACCTCGAATTTTTAGAAGAGGACTGGCTTAACGAAGCGATCACGGAAGTTTACCTACCGCTGATTTTCGTCTTCTCGAATCTGCACCGCTCCGGGGCAGCGGCGCGTCTGGCGATGAACGTTTCGCCGCCGCTGTGCGAGATGCTCGCCGACCCGCTGCTGCAAACACGCTATACACGCCACCTCAATAATTTACTCGCGCTGACCGAGAAAGAGGTTGCGCGCACTCGGGCGGAGGCGCCGGAGTTTCTCGCCGCCGCCGAGATGTACCACGAGAGCCTGAGCGCGGCGCGCGATTTGTGGGAGCAAACTTACGGGCGCAACATCGTGCGCGGATTTCGCGAGCTACAGGAAGCGGGCGTGCTTGAGATCATCACCTGCGGCGCGACGCACGGCTTCCTGCCGCTCATCTCAACGACCGAGTCGCGCCGCGCGCAAGTCGAAATCGCGGTCACCAACTATCGCAAACACTTCGGGCGCCACCCGCGCGGCATCTGGCTGCCAGAGTGTGCGTACGAGCCGGGCATCGAACAATTTCTCGCCGACGCCGGCATCGAGTACTTCATCGCCGATACGCACGCGATTCTTTACGGCGAGCCGCGCCCGCGCTACGGCGTCCACGCGCCGGTGCGTTGTCCGAACGGCGTCGCCGTCTTCGCGCGCGACCTTGAGACGAGCCAGCAGGTGTGGAGTTCGGTCATCGGCTACCCCGGTGACCCTGCCTACCGCGAGTTCTACCGCGACATTGGATGGGACGCGCCGCTCGAATACATCCAGCCACACCTCCACGCTGACGGGGCGCGCCGGCACCTCGGCCTTAAGTATTATCGCATCAGCGGGCGCGACGTGGAGCAGTCGGAAAAGCTGCCCTATGACCCTTCCGTCGCGCGCCAGCGATCCGCGGAGCATGCCGCCCACTTCGTCAGCGAGCGCATCACGCAGGCGCATCGTCTGCGCGAGACAAACGGCGGGCGCCCGCCGCTTGTCATCGCACCTTACGACGCCGAACTGTTCGGTCACTGGTGGTACGAGGGCGTGCAGTTCGTCGACTTCCTGTTTCGCCAACTGCACTGGAACCAAGACGAGATTGCGGCCATCTCGCCCGGCGACTTTCTCGACAGCGGAATGCCGATTCAAACCCAGCAGCCATTGCAATCTTCGTGGGGCGCGGACGGTTACTTCAAGGTCTGGCTCAACGAAAACAATTCGTGGATGTATCCACATCAACAGGCCGCCGAAATGCGCATGACGGCGCTCGCCGACCGCTATCCCGCGCCGCCCGACGCATTGATGCATCGCGCGTTGAATCAGATGGCGCGTGAACTGCTGCTTGCTCAGTCGAGCGATTGGGCGTTCCAAATCTATCAGGGCACGACCGTCGAATACGCGACGCGACGCTTTCGCACACACGTCCGCCGCTTCACCGCGCTCGCCGACGAGGTCGATAGCGGTGACATCAACGAAGAACGTCTCGCCGAGATAGAAAGCCGCGACAACATCTTCGCCGAACTCGACTACCGCACGTACCGCAGCCGGCGATAAGCGGTTCGAACAGTTTTCAGTTTTCGGTTTTCAGTTCAAACTTAAAACTGGAAACTCAAAACTGGTTACCGTTGCCTTCCTCCATAACTGCCTGCCTTCGATCTTCCCTCTTCTCTCATGTCCCAGCCGCTCATCATCGGTCATCGCGGGGCGGCGGCGGTCGCACCGGAGAACACGCGGGCCGCGTTCGCGCTCGCTCTGGCCGACGGCGCTGATGGCTTAGAGTTCGACGTGCGACTGGCGCGCGATGGCATCCCTGTCGTAATCCACGACGCGACGCTGCGACGGACGGCC
>JACDEG010000666.1 GCA_013816505.1 Pyrinomonadaceae bacterium
CGGCGAATTCGATGCTGCCGTCGTCGGCAATGTAAACCTGTTGATTCGATTGGTCGATCAAGAAAAGGTCGGTGCTGACCGAGATGCGTCTGGTGTTGTGTGACGTGCCGAGTTGGTAGAAGTCTGTGGTCGAAACGGGCGGCCCGGAACTGATGCCGGGACTGTTCGGCGCGGGCGTCCCAGTACTCCCCTGCTCCTCGGAGAGAAAGCCACCGACGACGCCGCGCGCATCTTGGCTACTGATGCCGCGCCCGTAGTTGAAATAGACGCTGAGCGGAACTCTCTCCGTCGGCGTGTAAGAGATGTTAGCTTTGGGTTGAAAGCGCGTTGCGCCCCGCGTGCCCCCGAACGCCGGATTGAATCCGCCCACCACTCTGGCAACGTTGAACCCCTCAGCGTCAAAGCGGAAGTAGTCGAACCGCAATCCGCCTTCGACACGAACGTGTCCGCGAAAGAGATCGAGGCTCTGCTGCGCGTATCCGCCGAGGTTGGTCACGTTGGCCTGCGCCTGTGTGACGGCGCTCAAGGGTCGCCGCTCAATCGCGCGCGAGAGTCCGACGTTGATTTGACTCGCGAGGAAGTTGCCCCCGACGTTCAGGAGCGCCTGTCGCCCGAACAGCTTGTAAGGGTGCAGGTACTGAACGTTAGCGCCTTGCTGCAAGCGCGAATCATGCTGCTGGATTTCATCGCCGATGAGTCCGGGAATGTCGGTCGGGTCGTCGTCGTCGAAGCCGTCGCCGTTGTCGTCTGTGAAGGTCAGGTCGTCGTCGAGGAAGTTCGTGAAGTTTGAGTAGAGGTCAAAGAGCGAGCGCGACACGAAGCCGTCGAGCTTGAAGGTATTGCCCGCCGCCCCTTCCTTCCGATAGTAAGCGCCGAAGACGCCGGTGCGGATGCGACCGCCGTTGAACGGATCGAGGAAGCCGAAACGATCCAAGCGTCCCGCCGCCACTTCGTCGAGCGGAATCTGACCCGAAGCGAAGAAGTTGTTGCGACCGGCATTGAACCTGAAGCCCACGGCTTCGTTCTCGCCGAGGCGTCTGGTGTAGTTGGCGGTCAGGTTGTCGCGGCGGTAGCGCAGCGGGTTGAGGAAAGGGCCGTCGGTGCGCGAGCCTTCGTAGGCGATGAACGAGTCGGCGGATGGCAATTCAGGGCTATAAGCGAGAAACGTCCTCAAGGTGTCGAAGGAGCCGCCTTGAAAACGCAGGGTGACGGGATTCGCCAGCGATTCGCGCTGGCGGATGTGGACGACGCCGAGGCCAGAGAAGTCGCCGTACTGCGCGCTGAACGGGCCGTTGATGATGTCAACATCTTCGACGAGTTCGGGCGAGAGACTTTTGAGTTGGCCGAGATAGCCCTGCCCGTGCCCCTGCGTGCTTTGATTCTGCTGCACGTCGTCAACGAGAATCTTGAGACCGCCGTTCAACCCGCCGTGGTCGAGGTTGTAACCGAAGCGGCGCACCTCCAAAGACTTCCCGCCGCCCTCGTGCTGGCCCGCGTTGATGCCGGCGTTGAGCGTGAAAAGAATTTGATCGTCTCTGGCAAAGAGCGTGTTTTTGTAAATCGCATCATTGCGTCGTTCGATGGCCGGTTCGAGCGCGGTCGAGACGATCACGACGCTTTCATGAAGCGGCGGGATGATGTATTCAACTGTGACTTGAAGGTTTTCCGTCGCATCGCCCGCGCCGATGATTCTTTCCAGAGGTTTAATGTTTTTCCCTTCAACCCGTAGCGTCAGAGATTCACCCGTTACGACAAGACGGAAGTTTCCTTCGGCGTCGCTCTCTATTCTCTGCTCTCCCGAAGCGGTGCGGATAATCACCGTCGCCCCCGGCAAAGCTTCGTTCTGTTGCGTGAGGATCACCCCGGAAAGGGTGCGCGGGCTTTGCGTCTGTGCCTCCGTCTCACCGCACAAGCCGGCGAGATAGAGCAAGGTCAACGCCAGTGTAATGGCGATGGCGCGGGCGGACTTGGCAACTAAGTTGGTCAGCATCAGTAAAGCTCCAAATGCAATCGAAATCAGTTTCTGAGCGCCTTTCTGGCGGTGACAGCTTGCAACGGGTCGAACTGCGGGTTAAGCGCGAGCGCACGCCGGAGGTAATCACGGGCGGCAACCTCGTCACCGGCGGCGCGCGCGATCATTCCGGCGTGATAAAACAGCTTCGCGTCGCGCGTGCCGAGCCGCAACGCATCCTTCATGGCCGCCTGCGCTTCACCGGGTTTGCCTGCTTTCAGTGCCGTCCACGCCAGCGCGTCAGCGCCGTAGATGTCGCGCCGCGCTTCATATTCCTTCGCCGCGCTCGCATAGGCTGCTTCAGCCTTCATATCGTGGTCGGCGTAGAAGAGCGCGAGTTGGCGGTTGTAGAGCGCACCGCCCGCCGCGCCGAGACGCCCGATCTGTTCGACGAGCGCGTATTGCGCGGCGGCGTCTTTCTCTCGTCCCGCAAGTTGGTAGAGATCGCCGAGCGCGGCGACGAACGCCGGATCGGGCAGGCGACGCACGGCCTGTTCATATTGCTCGATGCCGCCCGCGAGATCGCCCCGCGCGGCGCGGACGCGGCCCATTGAAGCGAGTGCGCGGTAATAGTCGGGGAAGGTCACAAGGGCGTCGCGGTAGTGCCGCTCCGCCGTTTCGTAATCGCCGATGGCAAAGGCTGTCTCGCCGAGTTGCCAGCGACACCAAGCGACAGTTTCGCGCGGCGGGAGCGGCAGATCGAGCGCCAGCACCAGCGCGTTTGTGAAGTGACGCTTCGCGCCCGCGTCGTCGCCGCGAAGCTGCGCGAGACGTGCCTGCCGCGTCTCGGTGCTTTCACTGATGCCGCCGTTGCGCCGCTCCATCTGCCGGTAGGCGGCGGTGGCCTGTTCGTATTCGCCCAATTCAAGCAGCGCATCGCCGAGCATCCCGTAGGGGTAGCTCTTGCCCGGATCAAGCACCGTCAGTTGCATCGCGTGATCGCGCGCGGCGGCGAAGTCGTGCGCCGCAAACTCGGACTGCGCGAGAGCGGCGAGGCCGCCCGTGTTTCGCACCTCCGGCACGGAGGCCAGCGAAGCGCGGGCGGCGCGGGCGACGAGATC
>JACDEG010000205.1 GCA_013816505.1 Pyrinomonadaceae bacterium
CCCCTCAACGTGAAAAGAGCGCTCCGGCATCTGGTGACACACCGCGCGAAATATCCCGTACATCACATATGACAAAAAGCTATGGCCGCGCGCCAAAGTGATCGGCGCAAGCAGCACCAGCGCGAGCAACGCGAACGCACCGCCGGTCACTATCAGCCACGCAACGGGCGACCGGCGCGACAGGGTGTCCGTTGGCGCGCACTGTGGAACGTAGTTGGAAACAGGGATGGGCATAACGTGAAAAGGATGAGGGCGGAAGGATGAAGGATGAAGTCCGGGAATACAGGAGACAGCAAGGATGAGGCGGCAACCGTTTTCTATTCTGATTCGTGACTTCTGACTCCTGACTTCTGCTTATTATTCATCCTTCATCCTTCCGCCCTCATCCCTAAAATCTAATCACCGTGTCCGGGCCGCCCTCGACGTGGACGGTATCGACGAAGCGGATGTGGCGCGACTCGGTGGTCATAATCAGCGAGTGCGTGCGTTTGCCGGCCCCGAAGAAGCGCACGCCTTTGAGGAGCGCGCCGTCGGTGACGCCGGTCGCCGCGAAGATGATCTTCTTGCCGGGCGCGAGGTCGTTCGTGTCGTAAATCTTATCAGGGTCGTTGATGCCCATCTCGCGTAGCCGCCCGATTACTTCGTCGCGCGGCGGCACTTTGCCTTGATCGACGCCAAGTTTTTCGTGGTCGAAACAGAGCCGCGCCTGAATCTCGCCGTTCAGACACTTCAACGCCGCCGCCGTAATCACTCCTTCGGGCGCGCCGCCGATGCCGATCAGCGCGTGAATATTGGTGCCCGCGACGGCCGCCGAAATGCCTGCTGATAAATCGCCGTCGCCGATCAAACGAATGCGTGCCCCCGCTTCGCGCACGTCCTGGATTAACTTTTTATGGCGCGGGCGTTCGAGCACGATCACCGTCAGGTCCTCCACTTCGCGCCCCAGACGCCGCGCGATGTTCTTCAAGTTGTCCTTGACCGGCGCGTCAATGTCGACGACGCCGCGCGATGATGGGCCGACGACGATCTTGTCCATGTAGATGTCGGGCGCGTTCAAGAGTCCGCCGCGCTCCGAGGCCGCGAGCACCGAGATGGCGTTGTTGGCGCCGAGCGCACACAGGTTGGTGCCTTCGAGCGGGTCAACCGCGATGTCAACTTCGGGGTAGTCTTCCGGGTCTTCGGTGTCACGCACGCCTGCGCCGACCTCCTCGCCGATGTAGAGCATTGGCGCCTCGTCGCGCTCGCCCTCGCCGATCACGATGCGGCCCCGCATCGGCACCGTGTCCATCACTTCACGCATCGACTCGACGGCGACGTGGTCAGAGTATTTACGGTCGCCCTGCCCCATCGTCCGCGCCGAGGCAATCGCCGCCGCCTCGCACACACGCAGAAAGTCGAGTGATAAGTGTCCCGTCTTTAACTCCTGGCTCATAAATTCATCTCCGCGAAAATTTTGTTTGACCGTTAAGGGCGCGTTGGAACTGACCACTAAATCGAGACATGGGAGAGTGGTCCAAGCGTTGATCGAGTTGATCGAGTGGGGAAGACGGTCATCTTCTTTAACACAGAGGACACAGAGAGTTGAGAGTTGACACTTGTGCGCTGTGTTTCGTCTTCCGCCTTCTGCTTTCTGTCAGTGTCAGGGAACCTCGTCTGCTCTGAATTTACTCAAAAGTGACAGGTAAATCGTGACAGGTGACAGGAAAGTTTGCATGCTGTGCCGCACAGGACTCGTCCTGTAAGCCGGAATCTTTACCCAAAAAACTTTAGCTCCGCTCGCAAAAACTCCCGTGCCTTAACTCTTTCTTGTCACCTGTCACCCGTCACTTTTGAGTGATTTAGGTATGAAGTAAAGCATGGCCATACTAGCAGAGCGGGGGCCGAAGTTGTAAGGCTCTGAAGTGACGACCGGACGGCGATGTGGCAGTGCGTGGTAAGGGTTTGGTGATCTCGGAAAGCGCCGCTTCCGCGAAAGCGCCACTACGCTTAACGGCGCGCAATTGACAGCACGCGGAATGGACCGTCTTGACTCATCATCCGTCACCCTTGCGTTAGCTCGCCCGTCCGTTTTTCAGCGTCGTCTTCAAATTCAAATTTCGTATTAAGCGGTGAAGATAGTTGGGATGCACGCCGAGCGACTTGGCCGCTTCGGTGTAACTGCCGCCCGCGCCCTCGACGGCTTTTAGGATGAGTTGCTTCTTCGCGTCCTTGACGGCTTCGTGATACCTCGCGATGGGCGCGGCGCTTGGCGGGCGCTCCGCCTCGACGACCATCTCCGGCAAGTCCTCCGGCAGAATCATCGCGGTCGATCCGAGCACCACCGCACGTTCGACTGCGTTCTCCAACTCTCTGATGTTGCCCGGCCAGTCGTAGCTCATCAGACACGCGCCCGCCTCGACCGAGAGGCCGGCGACTTTGCGGTTGAACTTCGCGCTGTACTTCGCGACGAAATAGGTCGCTAGCGACGGGATGTCCTCGCGCCGTGTGCGTAGCGGCGGCATCTCGAACGACACGACGGCGAGGCGGTAGAAGAGGTCGGCACGGAAACACCCGTCGGCAATCGCCCGCTCCAAGTCACGGTTGGTGGCCGCGATGACACGCACGTTGACTTTCACCGTGCGCGTGCCGCCGACCCGTTCAAACTCTCGCTCCTGCAACACGCGCAAAAGCTTCGCTTGCAGGACGGGGGCCATCTCGCCGATCTCGTCGAGGAAGACCGTCCCACCGTCGGCAACTTCCAGCTTCCCCCGCTTCTGCGCGACAGCGCCGGTGAACGCGCCGCGCTCGTGGCCGAACAACTCACTCTCCAACAACGTCTCGGTGAGCGCCGCGCAGTTGATCGCGACCAACGGCTTGGCGGCGCGCGGGCTGTTGGAGTGGAGCGCGCGCGCGGCTAACTCTTTGCCGGTGCCACTCTCCCCACCGATCAAGACCGTTGAATCAGTCGGCGCGACCTTCGCAATGAACTTGTAGATTTCCTGCATCGGCAGGCTCTCGCCAACCATGTCGTGCTCGATCAGCGTGTCCGCGCGCAGGCGTTGGTTTTCGCCCGCGAGCCACTCAATATGCCGCGCGTTCTCCAAAGCGACGGCGGCAATCCCGGAGGTCACTGACAGGAATTGGAGATGGTCTTCGCTGAAACGTGTCGCCGGATCAGTGGTGTTCAGGTAAACGGCGCCAACTGTCCGCCCGAAGAGCACCAGCGGCACGCAGAGCAACGAGCGAATGCGTGACAGGATCAGGCTCGGCGCGTCGGCGAACTCCGCCTTCTCTGACACGTCGTTGCTGAGCACGGCGACGCCATCGCGGATAACTTGATCGACAATTGTGCGGCTGACCGGGACGGCGCGCTCATGGGTCGGCGACCTGTTCAGGCCGAAAGTCGAAATAATCTCATGCTGATTCTCGCTGACGAGGAGGATGACCCCGCGCTCCGCCGGGATGACTTCAAAAAGAATTTCGAGGAGTTGGCGCTGAAGTGAAATCGGCTCGCGGATCGAGTTGATCGTCGTGCTGAGTTTCAGGAGGGCGGTCAGGTCGCGCGCCATCCGCGCGAGCGGCGGCAGCGAGGTGAGCACCTTCTCCGGGCTGAGGTACAGCGCGTCTTCGATACGCAGGTGGATCGTCGACCCGACGTTGTAGCTCAGTTCATCGAGCTGCACCGGGTCTTCGCGCGGTTCTGGATCGCTCTCGTCCAGCAGAAAAACGAATCGAGAGTTTCCGATGGAGATATGGTCGCCGTGATTGAGGGATTTTTCGCTGATCGCGGCGCCGTTGACGTATGTGCCGTTCGAGCTTTCGAGGTCGCTGACACTGAATTGCCCGGCCTCCTGCCTGACCACACAATGACGGCGGGAAAGCAGCCCGTCTTTGATCGAGAGATGATTAGACGCATCGCGTCCGACCGTCAGTTCTGTGGCGGCGAGTGGGTAAACCGAGCCTCTCAGCGGCCCGGAGATGGCGACTAATCTCGGATTCATCTTCGCTTACCTCAAACGTTCGATCATCGAAGAGTGTTCCGTGCGACGACGACAACTCGTCCAAGCAGGCAAACATTATTCACCGACGCCGGCTTTACAGTAAAGCCACTCGATGAAGCTATCTGAAAAGATAGTCTCAATATCTTAATGGATAGTCTGCGCCCGTTACTCGCGCGAATCCGGCGCTTCATCGAGAAACGTTCATCACTCATTATTTCGCTGCTAATCAAACAGTTTCGCCCGCGTACTTCAGCCGGCAATGGCGACCGCGCGGTGTGGCACGCCGGTTGTAATTACATTCCACGCAACTCAAAGGTTCCCCGCAACCGCTTGAGTGCGATTGATAAGACGATGGCGAAGCAACGGATCGAATAGACCGTCATCACCTGACTACCCCCAAGTGACAAGTCAGCTTCGAGTGTCACCTTATAACATTGAGAGGAGATCATCATGAAGAGCCGAGCTACAGTATCCTTATTCGCGTTAACTTTATTTTTCGCACTGGCTGTCACCTCAGTTCACGCGCAACTCAGCGAACGTCTCGTGGTCGACGTGCCGTTCGCATTCACCATCGGGGATACACAGTTCTCCGCCGGTGAATACTCCGTCACGAAAGCCAACGAAAGTTCCACCGTGCTGATGATTCGCGATGGCAACGGGCGCAACGGGATTATGTTTACGACCAACCCCGGCAACGGAAAAGCTGGGCGCACGGAACAGGCGAAGATGGTCTTCAACAAGTACGGAGATCAATATTTTCTCTCTTCCGTCCACCGACCCGGCGGCATCGTGAGAACGCTTAAGCAGTCGCGCCGCGAGCGCAACGTGGAGAAAGAAATGGCCGCGATTAATCGCGCGGCGACGCCGCAAAGCGTGGCCGTCCTCGTGCGACGCCAGGGACTTTGAGCTTGACAGGCCTTTAAGTCATCGCCAGTAAACTCCCCCCGCGCTCTCTGTCGAGAGCCAACCCAAGGGCGACCCGCGACTCTCCGGTCCGGGTCGCCCTCCGCCAACAAATTATCAAACCAAAAAGCCAGACGGCGCGCCAGGAAAGAAAGACGCGGAGGGCAGCTTACTTTGCTCCTCCGCGTCTCTCGCGTCACTCAAATTCCGCTTGAACTCACACTCTAATCAGCCGCGACCGCTTCGCGCGACTCCGCCGGCGTGTATGGCGGAAGCGTCCGGCGCGCGTGCTTCTCTTTCTTCAAGCCGAGCGCCCAGTCGGCCTGCATCAGCGTGTGGATGTCGCGCGTCCCTTCGTAGATCACCGCCGCCTTGCAGTTGCGCAGGTAACGCTCGACTGGGTAGTCGTTCGAGTAGCCGTTCGCGCCGTGGACCTCAATCGCCATCGACGCGGCACGCTCGCTCCTGACGGTCGCCTGCCATTTCGCCAGACTCGTCTCTTTCCCGTTCATCTGGCCGGCGTTCTTCAAAGCCCCAGCGCGCAGCCACAGCAGGTGCGACATCTGGTAATCGGCCTCCATCTCGGCAATCTTCTGTTTGACAAGTTGGTGGTTCGCGATCTTGGTGCCGAACGTCTCGCGCGTGTTGGCGTAGGCGACCGAGGCGTCGCGCGACGCGCGGATGAGGCCGGTCGCGCCCGCCGCGACGGTGTAGCGACCTTGTTCGAGCGCGAACATCGCAATCTTGAAGCCTTCGCCTTCCTCGCCCACCATATTCTCTTGCGGCACGCGAACATCTTGGAGAGAAAAGTATCCGGTGTTGCCGGCGCGAATGCCCATCTTGCCGTGGATCGTGCCAGACGTGAAGCCGGGCATTGCGCGCTCGATGATGAAGCACGACATGCCGGTGTGGTCGCGCTTCTTTCGCTTCTCTTCATCCGTCCAACAGAAAAAGAGGAAGTTGTCGGCCACGTCGGCCAAAGAAATCCACATCTTCTCGCCGCTCAAGACCCATTCGTCGCCCTCGCGTCGCGCGGTCGAACGACTGCCGACCACGTCCGAGCCTGCGCCCGGCTCCGTCAATCCGTAGGTCGCAATCTTCTCGCCCTTCGCCTGCGGCACGAGGTACTTGCGCTTCTGCTCCGCGGTGCCCCAACTGTATAGCGTCAAGCTATTGAGTCCGGTATGCACCGACATCACGACACGCATGAAAGTATCCACGGCTTCGAGTTCCTCGCACACCAAGCCGAGCGCGATGTAGTCGAAGCCCGCGCCGCCGTATTCTTCGGGAATGCACACGCCGAGCAGATTCAGCTCGCCCATCTTATCGAGGATCGAGCGGTCGAAGTGCTGCTTCTCGTCAAGCTCTTTGATGCGCGGTGCGACCTCCTTCTGCGCGAAGTCGCGGACGGTCTGGCGAATCGCCTTATGGTCTTCGGTCAACTCAAAGTCAATCATTTTGTAGTGCTCTTTCTTTGTTAGTAGGTTTGATAACGATTACTACACGCTGCGATTTTCGAGAGTCCGACGCACTTCTAAAATCATGAACGGTGCGGCAGTGATGTCAGGTTTGTAGTGGCAAAGATTCTAACACCAACAACGCGCCCGCGCGAAAGCCGGAAGTCTTGCGAAAAAGCAGAGGAATTGCGCGTCAGCAGGGCGTTTTATTTATTCTGTGGATGTGTCGGCAGAGAACGGGTTGAGCAAAGGCAGTTTGCCAATCCACTCAAGATCTTTTGTGTTTCGTGTGACGAGCGTTAGCCCATGCGCCAAAGCCGTGCCCGCAATAAGTGCCTCACCGAGGGTCATCTTTCTTAACTGCCGGAGTTCTACGGCTCGCGTTAATACGTCGTGGGAGATTGGCGACACAGAGGAAGCCGCGAAAAACCCTTCAAAGTAGTGTCGCTCCTGCTCGCTCAATTTGTGATAGCCGAGAACCTTCGACATAGCTGACGGCTGACACCAGAGGTGTGTGCATCGCAATGAAACTCCGCAACTCTGGGTGCTCAGGCTTGGCGGCGTAAATGATGATGTTGCTGTCAATCAGCATCACTCGTCCCTGTCAGGCAGCGCGCGATCCTGACGCTGCTCACGTTGCCACGCCGACGGGTCGGAGACTTCGGAGAACACGTTGAGAGCAGCAAGTCTTTCAAGAGCTTCGGCCATTCTTCTGCCGCGTGCGCCGATACTGAAGAAGCATCGGTCTCATTCAAAAGAGTGACATGTACCTCGATGGACTGTTCATCTTCAAGATGATTGGGGGCGTCCCCGCTCCACTCCAAATAATTTCCCCGAAGGATAGCTTTATACGTTTGAAGCATGCTTCACCTCCGCACCAAAAATGTTGGAAACTGATTAGCAATCGGTGTGACCGTCAGCTTCCAGTTTAGTACACTTTCCTTCTATGGAATAAATATTCTCAATCAGCCTGCTATCAACCTCTAACATCCGTTGCTCTGGAAGATTTCGCGCGAGATTCACCGCCGCGCTTTTCCTTTGCTATACTCCAGCGCATGCCAGAAAACAAATCGCCTGCGAACACCGTCACGCTCGGGCTGGTGCAGATGACCTGCGGCACGGAGCCTGAAGCTAATTTGCAGAAAGCCGTCGAGCGCGTCGGCGACGCCGCGCGGCAGGGCGCGCAGATCGTCTGCCTACAGGAGCTTTTCCGCTCGCAGTATTTCTGCCAAACCGAAGACACCGAGTTGTTCAAGCTGGCCGAATTAATTCCCGGCCCTTCGACCGAAGTGCTGTCAGAAGTCGCGCGGCGGCACAAGGTCGTGATCGTCGCATCGCTCTTCGAGAAGCGCGTCGCCGGGCTGTATCACAACACCGCCGTGATGCTCGACGCCGACGGCCAGATCGTCGGCAAGTATCGGAAGATGCACATCCCGGACGACCCGCTCTACTACGAGAAGTTCTACTTCACGCCCGGCGACCTCGGCTTCCAGACACACGACACGGCTTACGCCAAGGTCGGCACGCTCGTCTGCTGGGATCAGTGGTTCCCCGAAGCGGCGCGCTTGACTGCACTCTCCGGCGCGCAAATTCTTTTCTACCCGACTGCCATCGGGTGGCTACCGGAAGAAGACGAGGAGATGAACACCGCGCAGCACTCGGCGTGGGAGACGATTCAGCGCGGGCATGCGATTTCGAACGGCGTGTTCGTCGCGGCGGTCAACCGCGTCGGGCACGAAGGCAAGTTGAAGTTCTGGGGACAGTCGTTCGTCGCCGATCCGTTCGGGCGCATCATCGCCAAAGCTTCGTCCGACAGGGAAGAGATTCTGATCGTGCCGTGCGACCTGAACCTGATCGAGAAGACGAGGCAGAACTGGCCTTTCCTGCGCGACCGGCGGATTGATTCTTACGGCGGACTCGGCTATCGCTACCTCGAATCGCAACCGACTACATAGATGAATCACAGAACGCCCGCCGAACTCGGCTACCGGATGCCGGCTGAGTGGCATCGCCACGCGGCGACGTGGCTCGCGTGGCCGAAAGACCCGGCCACGTGGCCGGAGCGCGTGCCGCAGGTCGAAGAGATTTTCCTCCACATGATGCGCATGCTGACGCCGCACGAAACGGTCAACTTGTTGGTTGAGGACGAAGAGGCGAAGCAGTCAATCGCCGAGCGTTGTAACTTCGACGGTGCTGAGAATATCCACTTCCACCGCCTCAGCACTGTGGATTCGTGGGTCCGCGACTACGGCCCGAACTTCCTCGTGCGCGAATCAAACGGACGGCGCGAGTTGGCGTATAACGACTGGGTCTTCAACGCCTGGGGCAGCAAGTACGAAGATTTGAAACGAGACGACGCGATCCCGAAGCAGTTGGAGGGCGTGCTGAACGTGCCGCGCTTTGAACCCGGCATTGTGATGGAGGGCGGATCAATCGAAGTCAACGGCGCCGGCGTGGTTATGACCACTGAACAATGTCTGCTCAATCCGAATCGCAACCCGCATCTCGACCGCGCCGGGATTGAGCAGCACTTAAAAGATTTTCTCGGAGTCGAGAACGTTCTGTGGCTGGGCGAGGGCATCGTCGGCGACGACACCGACGGGCACATTGATGACATCGCGCGCTTCGTCGCGCCCGACACGATTGTCTGCGCACTCGAAGAAGACCCGGCGGACGAAAACTACGAACTACTCCGGGAGAACTACCGGCAACTTCAGGGAGCGACGGACGCGCGCGGACAGAACTATCAAGTCATCCCGTTGCCGATGCCGGGGCGAATCAGCAACGCGGACGCGGAACGCCTGCCGGCGAGTTACGCCAACTTTTACATCGCCAACAACGTCGTGCTGCTCCCCGTCTTCGGCCATCCACGAAACGACCGCCGCGCCGTCGAGATTCTTCAACCCCTGTTCCCCGACCGCCGCGTTGTGCCGATCAACTGCGAACCGCTCGTCTGGGGCATGGGCACGATCCACTGCGTCACCCAACAACAGCCAGCGGTCGCTGAAGGGATGAGGGCGGAGGGATGAGGGATGAAGAATGAATAAAAAGCGGAAGTCAGAAGTCAGAACACATGAGTCGGAATAGAAAACGGTTGCCGCCTTATTCTTCTGTATTCTGTATTCTGTATTCTGTATTCTCTACACTCATTCTTTCTTTCGCCGCTTCTTTCGCCTCTTCCAATGTCCGCACGCGACCGTCGAGTTGCATTTCGTAGACGGCGTCAATAATGCGTCCGACTTCGGGCGACTGGTTCAGTCCCATCTCAAGCAGGTGCCGACCCATCAGAATCTTTTCGGGCGGCTTCTGCTCGACCGACAGTTCTCTTGCCCGCGCGATGAACCACTCCTGCGCTTCGGCGTCGAACCACTTTTCGCGGGGCACCCAATCGGCGTTGCGACCGAGCGAATCGGCACGCGCGACGCGGTACAGCAGATTAAGCTCGCACCGCCGCGCGAGTCGCCGAAAAGCGCCGTCGCCGATCTCGTCGCGCTGTTTGTAAAACTCGCCGGGCTTTAAGTGATCGCGGACGAGTGCGACGACTTGCCCGCGCACGTCATAGCCGTCAAGCGTGTGAATCTTCAAACGGTCGAGGAAGCTTAACGTCGGCGCGACGCCCGC
>JACDEG010000206.1 GCA_013816505.1 Pyrinomonadaceae bacterium
TGATCGCCGGACACGCGAGCGGTTTGGGCGACCAATTCGACACTGCTAATTTTTATACGACGAAGCATTACGCCAGCACGACCGAAGCTCTTCGAGAGATCATAACAGAGCCACTCAGGTCGCCGCCGCGAGCGCGCCACTTCTATACGACGGGTTCCTACACGATCATCGCGGGAGTAATCGAAAGAGTCGCACGCCGCGATTTCCCAACCGCGATGAACGATCTCGTGCTTAAACCTTTGCACTTGAAGAACACCGTCCTGAATATCCGCCACTCGATCATCCCGAACCGCACATCCTTTTACGTTCAGGACGTCTCCGGCGCGACGATCAACGCGCCATACTTCGATCCGAGTTTCAAACTCGCTGGTGCGGGGTATCTTTCGACGGCTGAAGACTTGGCGCGCTTCGGTGCGGCGCTTCAAAGACCCGGTTTCCTCAAACGAGCCACGCTCGACGAACTTTTCCGCCCGCTCGAAACGACAGTTGACGGGAAGACCGAGTTCGGCTTGGGCTGGCGTGTGGGGAAGGATGGAAAGGGTCGGCGCATCTTTCATCAACCGGGCGGCGGCGCGGGAATCTCATGCCGGCTGTTTCTCTACCCGGACGAGAACGTAGCGATTGCGATTCTCACAAACCTGACCGGCGCGCCCGTCGGCGGACGCACATCGGACTCAATAGCTGATGCCTTCATCAGTGCCAAGAGTTCGGCAGGACAAGTGTATGGAAGATGAAAGCGAGATTTAATGAGAGGCGGCGAACGCGATGGCAGCCAGGTCGTAAACTACTTTGTCCACCGGCACACCGCTCATGTTGCAAAATACGACGATGAACACCCTCTCATCAGGGAAGCGCGCAACTTCACAACTGAAGCCATTGATTCTTCCGTTGTGACCAATAACACGACGGTTAGACTTGTCTCTACGGATAAACCACCCATAACCAGAACCATCACCGAAGGGCGTCATCATATGTGGCTTGAACATCGCGTCGAGCGACTTCTGAGCGACTAGTTTTTCTGTGTAAAGAGCCTGATCCCACAGCAGCATGTCCTCTACCGTGGAGTAAAGTGATCCGCCACCCGTCGGGAGCGACATGTCTATGTACCGGGCATTGACGATTGAGTTACCTTCGCGAGCATAGCCATTGGCACGACTTTTAATAAGTAGGTCGTGACGATCAGACCCTGAGTTAGACATCTTCAACGACACGAAGATGCTCTCTCTGACAACAGCTTCATAACTCTTACCGGACGCTCGCTCGACGATGTAACCCAATAAAATGTAGCCCGAATTGCTGTAGCTCCACTTCTTGCCGGGTTTGAATTCGAGCGGCTTGTCACGGAAGCGTTCGACGGTTTTCGCTACCGGCGACGGCAGCGCCATTGTTTCCGTGAAGTTCGGGAATCGGAGCAGATCGGGGATACCAGAGGTGTGCGTGAGAAGATGATGAACGGTTACGTCAGCCCACGCTTGAGGGCAATCGGGAACGTACTTGCAGACTGAATCCTGCACGTTCAGTTTTCCACGCTCCTGCAAAATCATGACGCTCATTGAGGTAAACTGCTTGGTGAGCGAACCGATGCGGAATTTGGTTTGCGGAGAATTGGGCACATCCAGCTCTCGATTAGCCATGCCATAGCTACGGCTTACTAAAACCTTACCGCCCCGCGCAATTAACACCGTGGCACCGAAGTCACTCTCTCTGGTTGCGGCGATCATATATGCGTCGACTTGAGAGACGAGCGATTGTGCCGGGCAGTTAATGCTAAAGCAGATAAGTGCCGCAACCAGAAGTATGCAACGAACAATCTCGTCTTGTTTGGTTTCCAACTGGAGCACTTCTCAAATCATGTTACGGTACGCGCCCAACACTCAACTGCGACTTTTGATTTCAGACAAGGGTTACCGCTGGTCGTATCGGGCTATGGAGCAAGGTTACTTCGGGGCTTGCTGTAACTCCTCCGCGTTCGAGAGGTGTGAGGCGACGACCTGCCAACGTCCATTTCGTCGCACGTAAACGTCTGTATAGCGCGACCTGTCACGCATCTTCTGACCATCCCGCGTCCACTCAGAAATGACGATTCCCACCAAAATCACAGTGTCGCTATAGACACGCGATTCAACGTTTTCTGTGTGATAGTTCGGCGCAGGGTTAGATGCACCTCGTTTCAAATTTTCTACAACCTCAACTTTTCTTCGGACACTGCCGTTGGGATAGATGATTGTGAAATCGTCGGCAACTATGCGTGCCATTGCCGCGGCATCCCGCTTCTCGTAGGCATCGAGCCATTCCCGCTCCAGCTTGATAACCTCTTGCTCGACTTTACTCAGCACTCGTCCGACGGCACTTGTCGCTCCCTGTTCTTGCGCAGAAACAAATGTAACGGTTGCAATGAGCATCACAATCAATCCGGGTAAGTGCTTCATAAAGTTTTCTCCATCAACTTCCGACGCCGCTTTGCTTTCGTAAGCTGATACATTGTAGAAATCGGTTCAGCGTTCAACATGACGCTCTCCTGCGGACTATTTGTGAGGCGAGGCTTCCAACTTTATCTTGTCGTGCTTGCAGCAGTAGTTTTCTTTCTAACATACGTGGCGTCCCAAACGTTCGTCCAAGCTCTTCCACCGTCCGTTGAATTTTCTTGCGTGTGGCGAACCCTTTCGGGCGCTTGGTTGTAGAACTTAACGCGCACCATAATCGGCTGGCTGCCCGCAGAAATCATTTCGCCGTCGTACCGCATGATGCCATCTTTGTACTCGCCGCTCATCTCCCAAATTATCTGGTTATTGCTCATGTAGGTTTGTCGCCATTTTTTCAGAACCGGATTGTAAAAGTTCATACTCTTGCCGGTCGCACCGCCATTGCCCGCCCAGTTCTCCATAATCAAACAACCTTCTTCGACCCGTTCGATTACGTTCGTGCCGACGCTTTGACCGTTGACCTGCGCATCCCATTCGCCGACCCAGAAATCGAGTTGCCTTGCTTCAGTCGAATATTTGCACGGGCGGGCGACCCTCTCGACCGCTGCCTCAACCGTTTTGTAACGCGTATCATCGCGCACGCCCGCGAGATTGGGATCGTTGCGAAGTCGTGCGAGTCCGCCAAAGCCTGCACCAGCGGCTTTGTTCAACCACTCGAATGCCTTCTCCTGGTTATTCAACTTGGCGTAGAGAGAGCCGACCGTGTAGTAAGCCATCGGGCCCTGCAAAATCGCTGCCGCTCTCTCTAGCGGAGCAATCGCCGGTTCGTACTTATTTAGAGACATTAGCGACGAACCGAGCCTGAACCATGCTTGCCCGTTATTCGGATCTGTCTTCGTCAGCGTGTCGTAAGCCTTCACGGCTTCATCCCATCTTTGAGCTTGGTAAAGCGCATTAGCCGCTTGCGCAGCGGGCGAAGGGTTGGAGGCGGCGGTAGGTTGAGATTGAGCGAAGGCGGTGGTCGAGAGTAACAATGAAAGAAAGAGCAGTGGGCAAATGAGTTCGAGACGGCTTCCGGTCATCTTGCGTTTCCTTTCTTCATGTTGACTGATTTTCGAGTTTCCTTATCGAGTGACGATGCGCTTGAAGGAATTATGTGAAAGCAGTGTCACTCAGTTCAAACGTTTCAACCTGAGTCGTTACACCTCGACATACATTTACTTGATAAGGGCGATGCCGAATGGAAACAATTGAGCGGTCATGATCTTTTCTTTCACCGCATCGTCGTTCTCCATGATTGCTCGCGCCTCCTTTTCAGATTCGACCGATAGAATGACGATGCCCATTTGATTCGGGTCTGATTCATTCAAGGTTCTTCCTGCCAAAACCACTATGCCTTCCTTGTGCAATTGTTGGAGCCTTCTGAAGTGTCGCTCGACAATTTGGCTGTCCCTTGCCGTCCACTTCTTCTCGTCCAACAGTCGCGGGATTAACTTCAAGACGTAAATAAACTGCTTCTTCTCATTGCTTTTTACAGTTTCTTGATAAGGAGCCGAGCGATAGCCAATTCCGGCTTCAACGCGAACGGTAAGAAAAACCGAGGCGAGCAATAATACGGCGGCAACTTTCAAGCAAATGCTCTGACGATTTAGTGTGTGCATATCTGACTCCTAATTAAAATCTCAGTGATTAAGAAGCTCTGTTTTCATGATTCTGCTACCGTGGTTTTTCTCGTCGGACGCCGCACCGACTCGCCGCCGCAATCCGGGTGCCGAGAAGACGCGTGCCGCGCGTACTCCGAGCAGAACGTGCATTCGTAGCTGCAAATGAAGGCTTTGCCGTCGGCGGAGAGGATCACATCACATCCCTCGCAACTGCTTTTCATCTCGAGTGCCATGAAACTCGGTGCCTAACCGCTGTCACGATTCGATGAATGATGTTAATGCAGGTCGTGGCGGTGGCAAAGCATGATTCATCCAAGGATGAGGTAAATTTACGTTGGAAATCTTTGGATCAGCTCTCAATCTTTCTCAATTTTTCTCAACGTAGTGCATCTCGATTGAATCTGCAAGAACCAAGTTCTACCGGCAATGTTCTGACCGTCACCACTTTTGAGAGACCGGCATCACGCGCGGCATGCTTGCAGGCTTTCTGAATGACCGAATCAGTGATCGGCTGACCCGCGCACTCTACGGCCGTGTCCATCTTGAGCGAGATGCGATAGAGGAAGCGCAACGCACAGACCATCTGGTTGTAAGCACTCCAGGAGATGTGCTTCTCATTATGTCACCAATCATCCGCTGATGTAGCGGTGTCATAGTCGAAGCTCCTTTCGAGAGATAATGTTGATGTACAGATCAACAGTATTCCCTTCGACAGGAGCACGCTATCGGTAAAGAGGGGTGTCGAAAAAGAGCGTCGACCTCAAAAATCAGGAAGGTGGCAAGCGAGAGATGTAACCAGAGATGAGTGTTGAAAAGGAAGTGTCATGTTCCACAACGACCTACCGCACGGCGGTTTAGTTCAACAAATTCATATGGCTCTGCTCTACCCATGAAACAAATGAGTCATAGTATTTCTTTCCATCTTAGTCTCCGGTCGCAAGATCAGACGATGGTGATTCGGGGGTGCGTTGGTGGTCGTTGCCTCTTGGTTTTTGAGAGCGATGCGAGCGGAAGAAGGAGGTGCGGTCCAACACCTTTTCCTGAAACTGCTCGAGGTAGAGGTAGATCACCGGAGTGATGTAAAGCGTGAGGAATTGCGAAACAACCAGGCCGCCAACAACGACTAGGCCGAGGGGCCGACGAGAGGAACCATCCGCCCCATAACCCAGCGCGATGGGAATTGCGCCGAACACGGCGGCGAGCGTAGTCATCAGGATCGGGCGGAAGCGATCCATGCTGGCGTCGTGAATCGCCTGTTCTGCGGACTCGCCCGATTCTACCCGCTGGCGAGCAAAGTCGACGATCATAATCCCGTTCTTCTTGACGATGCCCATCAGCATGAACATGCCGACGAATGCGTACAGCGAGGCCTCCTGACCAAACAAAACGAGCGTCAACAGACCACCCACCAGAGCGGTGGGGAGCGTCGATAGCACCGTTAGCGGGTGCACGTAGCTTTCGTACAAGATTGCCAGAATCACGTACATCACGAAGACAGCTAACGCCATCAGGATCGTCAAACTGGTGACGGTGTTGCTGAATGTCTGCGCCTCGCCTTGCAGCTCCGCGCGTATGGTAGGCGGCACTATTTCCGCCGCCGCTTTATTGATGAAATCTGTCGCATCGCCGAGAGCGACGCCCGGCTTGAGATTAAAAAAGAGCGTCATGCTCGTGAACTGGTTCAGGTGATTCACTGCCTGGGGACCAAGTGTTGATTTCCAGGTGACCAGTTCGCCAAGCGGCACGAGACGTTGACCGTCGTCGGATTTGATGTAGAGCAGAGAGAGGTCTTCCGGCTTCTCGCGTGCAGAGTCTTCAATCTCCAGAATGACCTGGTACTGGTCCTCTGGTTTCTTGATCAAGTACAGATAGTTCTGCGAGTAGGCGTTGCGCAGCAGCGTCAAAATTCGCGCCTCGGAGACGCCGTAGGTCTTCGCCTGATCGCGACGGATATCAATGTTTAGGTTGGGCGTATTGTTGAAAAAGTCTGACGAGACGGTAAGGAAGCCCGGATACTCCATGAGCTTGCCCATCAGCTTTTGGCCCACGTCATAGACTTGATCGGGATTCGCGCCGGAAACCGCGAAAGCGTACTGGCCCTGATTTTGGTTAGTCACTCCGGTGCTGATTTCCAGCACAGGAAACGGCCGCAAGAACGTCATCACTCCGGGAATCGAGTTGAGCTTACCCATCATCTGCGCCGTCACTTCGGCGATTGGTTGGCGCTCTTCGGGCGGCTTAATAAAAGTGAACGTGATGCCCTGGTTCGACGCCAGAAACCCGGTGGCGCCAGTCATCGTAAAGTCGGTGATGACATTCGGATCCTGATGCAGTGTTTCGTCAACGCGGTCCTGTAGAGCCCGCATTTGCTCCGGCGACGAACCCTCCTGCGCAATGAACGCGCCAAAAATGACGCTGCTGTCTCCTGGCGGCAAAAACGCCTTCGGCACGAGCACAAACAGCCAGATCGTGCCGGCAAGACACACAACCCATATCACTGGTGAGATCCAACGGTGTCGCAAAAACCACCACAGAGATCCGCCATACATGGCCAGCACGCGCTTCTCTATCCGGCCGATCACGCGTTCCATCCAAGTCTTCTTCGAACCCTCGCCGCGCTCCTTCAGCAGTCGCGCACACATCAGCGGCGTCAGTGTCAGCGACACCAACCCGGAAGCCAGGATCGCGATGACAATCGTAATGGCGAATTCGCGGAAGATCCGTCCGACCAGTCCCGACATAAACACCAGTGGTATGAACACCGCCGCGAGCGAGATGGTCATCGACATGATCGTGAAGCTGATTTCCTTCGCGCTGTTGATGGATGCTTCGTACGGCTGCTCGCCGCGCTCCATTCGGCGCACGGTGTTTTCCAGAAAGATGATCGCGTCATCTACCAAAAAGCCAATCGCCAGGGTCAGAGCCATCAACGACAAGTTGTCGAGACTGTAGTCCAGTGCGCGCATCGCGATGAAAGTGATCAGCAAAGACAGCGGTAGCGCGACCACTGGAATGAGTGTGTCCGTCACCCGACCGAGGAAAGCAAAAATCACCATCACCACCAGCACAAACGCGATGATGAGCGTCGTCTGTACGTCGCTGACCGAGTGAACGATGTTCATCGAGCGGTCATAAATAGGCGTGATCCGAATCGAACCTGGCAGCTCCGCGCTGATCATCGGCAGAACCCCGTGGATACTCTTGGATACCTCCACCGCGTTGGCGCCGGCGCGTCGATTGACCGCTACGATCACAGTGGCGGAGGGCACTACATAGCCACGCACCCAAAACCGCATGTTCACCCGCTCGTCTTGAACGGAATCCTTAACCGTGGCGACGTCGCGTAGATAAACAGGCGAGTCACTCGTGCCGCCGACGATCAAATTGCTGTACTGGTCAGCGGTTTCCAGTTGACCCTGGGGGCGGAGTATCGCAGTGCCGGAACTGCCGTCTAATTGACCGGCTCCGGTATAGCTTGTGCCGCTCTTGATGGCGGCGTTAAGATCGTCGATGGAAATGCCGCGCGCCCACATCGCCGTCGGGTTAGCCTTGATGCGAATAGCCGATTTAGTCCCGAAGACGTTAACTTGCGACACACCCGGCAGGATGCTGATGCGCTGGCCCACCTGCGTGCTCGCATAGTCATAGAGCTGCCCTGGCGTGACCGAGTCGCTGGTCATCGCGATATACATGATCGGCTGATCGTTCGGATTGCTCTTTGAATATGTGGGCGGCGAGGGCAGGTCCACCGGGAGACTGCCAGTAGCCTGAGAGATCGCGGTCTGCACGTCCGTCGCGGCGGCATCGATGTCCTTTTCGAGCGCGAACTGGAGCGTGAGATTCGCTACTCCCTGGGTACTATTCGAGGTCACCACCTCCAGCCCGTTGATCTGCATGAACTGGCGCTCAAGCGGGGTGGCGATGTTGTTGGCAATCGTATCGGGACTCGCTCCCGGGTAGCCCACCTGCACCTGGATCACGGGATAGTCGACCGCGGGCAGATCGTTCACCGGGAGTTGAAAATAACTCAGTACTCCAAACAGAATTACTGAAAGAGTCAACACCGCGGTCATCACGGGCCGGCGGATGAATGGTTCTGAGAGATTCATAACTTCGACCTCTCGCCGTTTGCGGCTGCTGGGCTGCCGGCGTCGCGCGGTTGTTCGATAAGGACATTGCCGCCGGGTGTGACGCCAATTTGGCCGTTGGTGACGACCCGTTCGCCGGGTTCCACCCCTTTCTCGACAACGATCAGATCTCCCTGCCGTTGGCCCAACGACACCGGCCGCTGCTCGGCGGTCGAGTCTTGTTTCACAACATAAACGAACGACCCTCCGCCGGACATCTGCGGCGCGGAAGCAGGCACGAGCACTGCGCCGCGGATCGTGCTCAGGACGAGACGGATCTGGACGAACCGCCCCGGCCAGAATCGATGTCCGGGATTGGGAATCGTCGCGCGGAGATTCACCTGGCCGGTCGCATTCTGCACCGCATTGTCGAGGAACGTGAGTTGACCGACGACCGGATCATCCGCGGCATCGGGCAGACGCACCTCAGCTCTGAGAGTGCCCGCGCGCATCTGTTGCTGCACCTCTGTCAGATTGTTTTGGGAGATCGTAAAGCCAGCATAGATGGGATCCAGCCGCTCAATCACCAACAAGGAATTGCTGGCACTGCCATTGCCCGAATTGCCGCCGCCGGAACCGCCGGGATTGACGACGTTACCGATGTCCACAAGCCGTTGCCCGGCGCGGCCGTCAATCGGCGAGCGAATGTAGCAATAACTGAGTTGCACCTTCGCGCTCTCAATGGCCGCCGCACCCACTTTGATTGCTTCATCGGCGCTACGCACTGCCGCACGAGCGGCCTCAACGGTCGCGTTAAGAGCGTCCAGGTTCGCTCGCAACTGTTCGTACTGCTCGCGAGAAACAACGCCATCCTCTACTAATTTGTGATACCGCTCAACCTGAGTCAATCCCCACTTCGCCTGGGCGATATCCCTTGCCAGGTTCGCTTCAGCCTGTTTCTTCAGTGCCTGATCTCTCGACAAGTTGGCCTGCGCTTGCTGGACGTTCACTTCGAAAGGGCGCGTGTCAATCGTGAAAAGCAGGTCGCCCTTCTTCACGTCGGCACCATCTGTCAAATGAATCTTGACAATGCGCCCTGAGACCTGCGGCTGAATGGAAACGACTTCTCGTGCGACGGTTTTACCGATTGCGTCGAGGTACGTTGGCACGTCCTGGGTAACCGCCTCAGTCACCGTCACAGGCGCGGGCGGACGTTCGAAGTTCTGCTGAGCCTTATTCACGCAGCCAGTCAAGAAGACTGCCGTGAGGCAGCACACGAAAACCATTATTACCAGACGATGACCCAACCCTTGAGCGTATCTCATAGCTTATATTCTCTCTCAGCTTAGTGCCGTCGATTCACCGAGTATCATCTCGCGTCACGAGCTGATCGAGCAACTCAGTTCCAATCTTAAACGGGGTACGTTTACACCTGCTTTTTTGTTGCGTTCCTATTTATGGTTTCATTGCAAAGATTACTTTGAGGCACGAAAGTTTGTCGAGTACTATCTGCCAGGCGGCGATCTGGAAGAGACTCAAGACGAATCTCGCCTGAGCTTGGGAATCCTGACCACTCAATCTTTTAACCTGCCCCTTCCTCATCATGTTGACGACTTCGATGTCTTCGAGCGTTCGCTGCGGCAGCATAGACCGAACGAAAACATGGTGACGTACGCACTTTCTTCATCACGGAAGCGATGGTCTTGTTCGACGGTGTGATTTACGTATGTTGCTCGTCGTCACTGACAATCCGGCGGAAACACCATAGACGAGAGCAGAAGGCAGATTATACTTGAAAC
>JACDEG010000667.1 GCA_013816505.1 Pyrinomonadaceae bacterium
ATTTATGGCGGTCTCGATATTTAGTGAACTCTGCTCAACAGGCGGAGTTGGTGCCAATTCCCGGCAAGGTACTGGATCATTTGATTTCCTGCCTGGCGCTCGCGGCTTAATTGGATAAAGTCGAGTAATAAAGATGCTCCGAAATTCCAACGACTTTCATTCCTCTCAACCATGCGCATCTCGATTTGGGTTTCGACTCCCGACTCCCGACTCCCGACTTTCGACTCTTGACCCTGAATCCCTGACCCTTGGCTTTCGACTCCCCACGCTGACACGTCGTCGACATTTCTTTGCGCCCCTGCTTCACATCCCGCGCTGACCTGTTCTATGTTATCTGCGCATTGGAAACACCTAATGGAAAGATCGCATCGCTGTTGGGCGAACTGCCGGACCCGGATGGCGCGCGCCACTTTTACGAACGGCTGACGGCGGAGCACGCGCGCGCCCTCCGGCTGCTGGCGCGCGACCCCGGTCTGACCGCCGACGCGCTCGCGCTCGCGGCGTGGAGTCCGTTGCTGGCGACGACGCTCGTGCAGCACCCGGAGTATCTGTCGTGGCTGGCGCGCGAACGAACGCAGGCCGGTGTGAAGACCGTCGAAGAACTTGGCGAATCGCTGGCGCGTTATGCGTTCACTAATTCGCAACTCGATTCGCCGACGCTCGTCGCACGCTTCCGCCGTCAGACGCTGCTGCGCACATACCTGCATGACATCCGCCGCACCAGCACGCTGGTCGAGACGACCGACGAACTTTCAAATCTCGCCGACGCGGTTCTCCAGTACGCGCTTGGGCTGGCGCAGCAGGAGTTGGAGAACCTGTACGGTCTGCCGCAGCACCGAGACGCGCGCGGGCGCAGCGCCGCGGCTGTCTTCTGCGTCGTTGCGCTCGGCAAGCTCGGTTCGCGCGAGTTGAACTACGCCTCCGACATCGATCTGCTTTTTCTCTATTCGCACGATGGCGAAACGTCCGGCACGGGCGAGCGCGGCGCGGTCAGCAATCGCGAGTACTTTGCGAAACTCGCCGAGCGTGTTGCGCGCACCGTCGGCCAGCCGGCGGGCGAAGGCGCCGCCTATCGCGTTGATTTGCGTCTGCGTCCGCACGGGCGCGACGGCGCACTGAGCACTTCGCTTGCCGAAGCCTTGCGCTACTACCGCGAGACGGCGCAGGCGTGGGAGTTGCAGGTGCTGATCCGCGCGCGGGCGGCGGCTGGGTCGGCGGCACTCTACGCGGAATTCGCCGACGGAGTGCGGGCGCGCGTCTACCGCACCGACGAAACGGTCGCACGCGCGCTGGCGCACGTGCGGCTGGCGAAGCAGAAGATCGACCGTCAGCACCGCGTCGAAAGCGGCGGCTTCAACGTCAAGCTGGGGCGCGGCGGCATCCGCGAGATCGAGTTCATCGCGCAGGCTCTGCAACTCGCGCACGGCGGGCGCGACCCGTGGCTGCACGCGCCGCACACTTTGATTAGCCTCGGGCGTCTCGCGGATCGAGGTCTGATTACGGAGCATGAGCGAACCGATTTGTCGGACGCTTATCTATTTCTGCGCACGCTTGAGCACCGCTTGCAGATGGAGCATGGCTTGCAGACTCATACCGTGCCGGAGGATCAGCAGCGGCGCGCGCTGGTCGCACGTCGCATGAGCTTGACCGGCGCCGATGCCCTCGCTGCATTCGACGCCGCGTTGCGCGGCCAGACCGCCCGCGTGCGCGCCGCCTTTCAGCGCGTGTTCGGACAGGCCGCCGGCGTCGAAGATTCATCTACCACCGCGCCCCGCACATCGGCTGCGTCCGCTCGCCAAGACACACCGATCAATGACACATCAATCAATGATGCGGTCATCAATGAATCAACCATCGATGATGTATCAATCAATGACGCGACGATAAACGAAGGAGGCACGTCGGCTTCGACTGACTTGACCGACTTGGCTGATTTGGCTGTCGCTTCACGCGGGAGCGTCGGGGTTGGTTCATCTGCCAAGGTAGTAGTTGTTGCCGCAGCCTCCGAGCCTCGGCCCGTGGCGCACGAGCCACCGGCGGACGCCGAGACCGCCGCGGCGACTATGGCCGCGACTCTGCTCGCCCGGCGACTTGCCGGCGGCGAAGAACCGTCGACTGTCGAAAGGCTCTGTGGCCTGTTGCGTCGTGCGGCGCATGAAACGCTTAACGCCCGACGTGCGCTCGCGCTGGTCGCCCGCGTCGCCGCCTCGCTCGATAAAATGAGCGCGCCGGTCGAGTTGTCGGAAGAGAATCTGACCCCGCTCGTTCGTTTGTGCGGGGCGTCGGAATTTTTCGGCGAGATGTTGGCGAATAACCCGGCGCTGATCCCTGCGTTGCTGACGCCAGCCCCGATTGTCACCGCGCGCGACCTCCGCGCATTGCTGCGAGCCGCCATCGACGGTGAAGAAAGTTTCGGCGGGGAACTGTCGGCGCTGCGGCGCGCATGGGCGCATATGCTCATTGAGATCGGGGCGTGTGACGTGGCGGGCGCGCTCACGATGCGCGAAGCGAACCGCATTCAGGCGGAACTGGCCGCCGCCAGTCTCAACGCCGCGTATCTAATCGCGCGGCGCGAACTGGCGCGCCGTTTCGGGCATCTCGCCGCCGGGCCGCGCGTGGCGATTTTGGGCCTCGGGCGACTCGGCAGCGGCGGCACCGACTACGGCTCCGACCTCGACATCGTGCTCGTCCACGATCCGGTCGTGCCTTCGCCAATCGCGGCGCTCACGCGCGACGGGGCTTACGCGCGCCTCGCCGAGATTCTCGTCACCGCGCTCTCCAGCCTGACGCGCGACGGGTATTTGTATCGCGTCGATTTGCGCCTCAGACCCGACGGCAAAAACGGCGCGGTCACGCTCGGAGCGCCGGCCTTCGTCAGCTACCTGCGCGACCGTGCGGAGGTCTGGGAGTGGCTCGCGTATGTGAAGCTGCGCGCGGTCGCCGGCGACATGGAACTGGCGCGGCTGACCGAGCGCGACGCCCGGCGGGCGATTCATGCAGCGGCGGTCTGTATCGCGCCGGAGTCACTCCGCATCGAGACACGCCGCGTGCGCGAGCGTCTGGAGC
>JACDEG010000668.1 GCA_013816505.1 Pyrinomonadaceae bacterium
GTGTTGGCTTGCGCGCTTGCCGCTGAGTGCGAAGTTATCACTTCCGGCGACAGTCATCTTCTGGATTTGAAGCAATTCAAAGAAGTTCGCATCCTCGCGGCATCGGAACTACTCATCGCGCTTTCGTTGTAGAAAGAATCCAATATCAGCCACGCCACGCCAAACAAGTTCTTGCAGCCGACGCCTCGATAGCGTGCTCTTCATCATTCTTTGGTTTCTTTACATTGAATGCTGCTCGGTCGGCGCGGCTGAACAGCGGCGTTCGCCGTCGTCATTCGAGGAGAAGGGTTTGTGAGAAAACGAAAAGGCCGGATGATGAATCCGGCCTTGATAATTTCTGGGAGACTAGGACTCGAAGCTGGAAAGGGAACTCGGGAGCAGGGATTCGAACCCCAATTTTCTGATCCAGAGTCAGACGTGCTACCGTTGCACCACTCCCGAATAATACTGCTGTCTGCTATGTGTTCGTACCCGGTGACAGTTAGAACAAACTACGTCGCACTTTGCCACCTCGTCAAGTAGCCGGCGAAGACTTAGAGTAGTGATTAATAATGCGACTTCACTCTCTTTCTCCTCGCCTTCTCTGTGATCTAAATCCATCACAAAGTAAGGAAATTCTCCGCCGCCGTCCGCGCACGGTTTCGATTTAACATGACGGAGAATTTCACGCATCCGGTCGCGCTTACGTCTGTTCTTCTCACGATAGAGTTCTCTATTACGTACGTAATAACGACGCTTCGCGCTTCTTTGACTCCCGAACGTCTCTAGCCATGATCCAGAGTCAGGTGTGGTGCCATTTCACCGTCTCCCACCAGGTAGGTCGGTATAAATTACGTATCGCCGACGTGGTTGTCAAACTGCGGCGCATGGGGACGCAAAGACGCCGGTCGTTGGAGCCTTCCTGTCTGGACCGCGGGGCTTTGTTGAGTGCCTCTTATGCTACTTGTGCGGGCAAGCGGCGACGAAGCGCCCCGCAAGGTCTTGCGGTCTGGCACAAGTCGGGTGCACAATGCCGCCTTTGCCGGGTCATCGAACTGACATCCCTTAAATTATCGACACCGCAATTTTCACGCACCGGCGGACGCAAGAGACACGGCAAAGGCTGAGGAGGAATGTAACCGAGCCGATGGATGAGAAAAATTACGTCCGCGCCAAAAGTGGCGAGGGGATGACTGAAGAAGAGAGTTTGCGGCGCATCATCGCCGACTATGAAAGGCGCTTAACCGAAGCCGCCGATCTGGTCGCTCATGTGCGCCACGAAATCAACAACCCGCTGACCGGACTCATGGGGCAGGCGCAACTCATGTTGCGCGAAGAGTTGAGCGACAGCGCGCGGCGTCGCGTCGTAACCATCGAGCACCTCGCCGGGCGCATCCGCGACACCGTCGCCGAACTGCGCGACATCCAGCCCCCGATTCCGCAAGCGACCGGCTCCGACACCGCCCCCGCGAACAGCCGCCAAGCCGGCGAAGAGCGCCAGACGGACACGCCGCTGCCGCAAAGCTGAATTAGATACCGACAGTATTCAATCCGGCAAAAACAAATAAGGCGTGACAACCTCATGTGCCACGCCTTCACTTCGAGAAACAAAACACCGAAGTAGTAGTTCCCTGCTTTACATGCTGCGACCGGACGCTGACACGAGGCGTGTTGCTTAAACGACCGCTTCCTGCTCTTCCTCGATAAGGTACGGCGTCACTGCGGCGGCTGGTTCGCCGTTGTCCTCCGCCAAAATCGCGGAGACGATAGGCAGGCTGAGCGTGCGCACCTGGCCGATGTTCGGCACCGCTTTGCCTTTGGCGTAGACGGCGTGGCGACCGTGCTCTTGATACCACTCGGCGAGGCCGGCGGTCTTGTGCATGTTCTCGATGATCTGCCGCCAGCCGACCCCTGTGTTATATGCGCAAAAGGAAATCTCGCCTTCCTGCGTGCCGTATGGAATAACGCACATCTCCGTGCGGCGGAAGTCGTAGTTGAACAAATCCTGGAACCACATCCCTTCGACGCACAGCACGCGCCACACGTCGTTCGGGTCATCCGCCGCCGCTTGCTGCTTCATCCGGTCGTTGCGGTCGGAGTTGGAGTTGGTGGAAGACGGCTTGAACAAATTAAGGATTTGCGAAATCGGGAAGCCTTCGGGCGCGCGCGCGGGTTGGAAGTTACGCATGATCGCCATGCCGAGTTGCGCGTACGACAGTTTGCGCCCGCGTGCCGTGTCGGTGATGACCGCCACGTCCTTCATGAATTGTTCGTAGTTGAAGAAGTCGAAGAGCGGCGTCCACGCGCCCGTCTGGCGGTTGACGACCATCAGCGTGAAGATACCGCAGTTCGGGTGGCAGTTACACGACGACCAGCCCCACGGCGCGTCCGCACCTTGCAGCATATCCATCACCGAGGTGAATGCCGAATACGACGACAGCGGGAACCAGTCGCGCAGCGCTTTCAGGTTGCCGCCAAGTTGATCTTCTAAATCCTGCGCCATGCCGGCGAGCGTGTAGCGTTGTTTGATGCGCACGTCGTCGGGCACGTCCTCGTCGCGGCCTGTGAACGAGACGGGCTGAAAGGCGATGGTCTGAACCTTGTCGATGTTCTTCGCCGCGAACTCGACGATCTGGCCGATGGCGTCATTGTTGATCGTGTTGACGATGGTCGTCACGAGCGTCACCTTGATGCCGACACTCGCGAGATTTTCAATCGCGCGCAGCTTCACGTCGAATAGATTGCCGACGCCGCGGTGCTTGTTCTTTTCTTCAGAGACGCCGTCGAACTGCAAATAGACGCCGTGCTGACCGGCTTCTTTCGCCTGCTTACAGAACTCGATGTCTTCGGCGAAGCGGATGCCGTTCGTCGCCGCGAGAATGCGGTAGAAGCCGACCTTCCTGGCGTACGCGACCGCTTCGAGATAATAGGGTGAAAGTGTCGGCTCGCCGCCGGAGAAGAGGATGATGATCTGGCGGCGCGGCTTAAATGAAACGGCGCGGTCGAGAATCGCCTTCGTGTCTTCGAACGTCGGTTCGTGGACATAGCCGACCTGATTGGCATCCATGAAGCACGGGTTGCAC